>NZ_JAABLT010000007.1:0-274384 GCF_009915125.1 Proteus sp. G2673 | reverse complement strand
TGATGCCCTTTTTTAGGAAATTACGCGAGTAATTAACCTAATACTTTAGCAACAACGCCCGCACCTACTGTACGGCCACCTTCACGGATAGCGAAACGTAAACCGTCGTCCATCGCGATTGGGTGAATCAGTTCAACGATCATGTTGATGTTGTCACCTGGCATTACCATTTCTACGCCTTCTGGTAATTCGATAGTACCAGTTACGTCAGTTGTACGGAAGTAGAACTGTGGACGGTAGCCTTTGAAGAATGGAGTATGACGACCACCTTCATCTTTGCTCAGAATATAAACTTCTGATTCAAATTTAGTGTGTGGGTTGATTGAACCTGGTTTCGCCAGTACTTGTCCACGTTCGATTTCTTCACGTTTAGTACCACGCAGAAGAACACCTACGTTCTCACCTGCACGACCTTCGTCAAGTAATTTACGGAACATTTCAACACCAGTACAAGTTGTTTTCGCTGTTGGTTTAATACCAACGATTTCAACTTCTTCACCAACTTTGATTACGCCACGCTCAACACGACCTGTTACTACTGTACCACGGCCTGAAATTGAGAATACGTCTTCAATTGGTAACAGGAATGGTTTGTCAATTGCACGCTCTGGCTCTGGGATGTATGAATCCAGTGCTTCTGCTAATTCAACAATTTTTGCTTCCCACTCTGCTTCGCCTTCCAGTGCTTTCAGCGCTGAACCACGGATTACTGGAGTGTCATCACCTGGGAAATCGTACTGAGACAGAAGTTCACGAACTTCCATTTCGACTAATTCCAGTAACTCTTCATCATCTACCATGTCACATTTGTTCAGGAATACGATGATGTAAGGAACACCAACCTGACGACCTAACAGGATGTGCTCACGAGTTTGTGGCATTGGGCCATCTGTCGCAGCAACAACCAGGATAGCTCCGTCCATTTGCGCAGCACCAGTGATCATGTTTTTAACATAGTCGGCGTGACCTGGGCAGTCTACGTGTGCGTAGTGACGAGTTGGAGTGTCATATTCTACGTGTGAAGTAGAGATGGTGATACCACGAGCTTTTTCTTCTGGTGCGTTATCGATTTGATCGAATGCACGAGCAGCACCACCATAAGTTTTAGCTAAAACTGTAGTGATTGCAGCAGTCAGAGTTGTTTTACCGTGGTCAACGTGGCCGATAGTACCAACGTTAACGTGCGGTTTTGAACGTTCAAATTTTTCTTTAGACACGACTATATTCCTTAATATCGCTCCCTCAAATAGAGGGAGCGTAAACTAAATTGAACTCGAAAGGATCTTATTTCGCTTTACGAGCTTCGATAATAGCCTGAGCGACGTTGCTAGGCGCTTCGCTGTACTTCAAGAACTCCATAGAGTATGAAGCACGACCCTGAGTTTGTGAACGCAGGTCAGTTGCATAACCGAACATCTCAGCCAGTGGTACTTGGGCACGGATGATCTTACCGGTAGGCAGATCGTCCATACCTTCAACCATACCACGACGACGGTTTAAGTCACCGATAACGTCGCCCATGTAATCTTCTGGCGTTTCAATCTCAACTTTCATGACTGGCTCAAGCAGAATTGGCTTAGCTTTCATGAAGCCGTCTTTAAATGCCATTGATGCGGCGATTTTAAACGCGATTTCTGAGGAGTCAACATCATGGTAAGAACCATAATGTAAACGAGCCTGAATATCCACAACAGGATAACCTGCTAATGGACCAGATTTCAGCTGTTCTTGAATACCTTTATCAACAGCTGGGATGAATTCTTTAGGAATTACACCACCAACGATATCGTTGATAAATACGTAGTTCTCTTCACCACCTGCTGGTAATGGAGACAGGTCGATAACAACATGACCGTACTGACCACGACCACCAGATTGTTTCGCGTGTTTACCTTCGATATCAGTTACTGTATCACGAATAGTTTCACGGTAAGCAACCTGTGGTTTACCTACGTTCGCTTCAACTTTAAATTCACGACGCATACGGTCAACTAACACGTCTAAGTGCAGCTCACCCATACCAGCAATGATAGTCTGACCAGTTTCTTCGTCACTTGATACGCGGAAAGATGGATCTTCCTGAGCCAGACGGTTCAGAGCGATACCCATTTTTTCTTGGTCAGCTTTAGTCTTAGGTTCGATAGCAACAGAGATTACTGGCTCTGGGAATTCCATACGTTCTAAGATGATTGGTGCCTCAATTGCACACAGAGTATCACCTGTAGTAACGTCTTTCAGACCGATAGCAGCAGCGATGTCGCCTGCACGAACTTCTTTAATTTCTTCACGCTTATTAGCATGCATCTGAACAATACGGCCAAAACGTTCTTTTTTGTCTTTAACCGGGTTCAGAACTGTGTCGCCTGAGTTTACAACACCAGAGTACACACGGAAGAATGTTAAGTTACCAACAAATGGGTCAGTTGCGATTTTGAATGCCAGAGATGAGAACGGCTCTTCGTCGCTTGAATGACGTTCTGCTGGAGTATCTTTACCGTCTGGTAACATACCTTTAATTGCAGGAACATCTGTTGGTGCTGGCAGGTATTCAATTACCGCATCCAGCATTGCCTGAACACCTTTGTTCTTAAACGCAGAACCACAGGTAACCAGGATAATTTCATTATCTAGAACGCGTTTACGCAGAGCAGCTTTGATTTCTGCTTCTGTCAGTTCTTCGCCGCCCAGATATTTGTCCATCAGTTCTTCTGATGCTTCAGCTGCTGATTCGACTAGGTTGTTGTGCCATTCTTCAGCTAAATCTTGCAGATTTGCAGGAATGTCTTCGTATTCGAAGGTAACACCTTGGTCTTCTTCATTCCAACGGATTGATTTCATTTTAATTAAATCAACAACACCGGTGAAATGTTCTTCAGCACCTACTGGAATTTGCAGTGGAACTGGGTTTGCAGCCAGACGTGTTTTGATTTGTTCAACAACACGCAGGAAGTTTGCACCCATACGGTCCATTTTGTTAACGAACGCGATACGTGGTACATGATATTTGTTAGCCTGGCGCCATACTGTTTCTGACTGAGGCTGAACACCACCAACTGCACAGTAAACCATAACCGCGCCATCAAGAACACGCATAGAACGTTCTACTTCGATTGTGAAGTCAACGTGTCCTGGGGTGTCGATGATGTTTACACGGTGAGGCTCAAACTGTTTAGCCATACCAGACCAGAATGCAGTAGTTGCTGCGGATGTGATAGTAATACCACGTTCCTGCTCCTGCTCCATCCAGTCCATTGTTGCTGAACCTTCGTGAGTTTCACCAATTTTATGGTTTACACCGGTATAAAACAGAATACGTTCACTTGTAGTGGTTTTACCGGCATCGATGTGCGCACTAATACCGATATTACGGTAGCGTGCTATGGGGGTTTGACGAGCCATTTTTTCCTCTCTCGTGGGCGTTCAATTCAGGTAAAGGACAGCAGAGCTGTCCTGAAAAGAGTTGCGATACTCCGTGGATTACCAACGGTAGTGTGCGAACGCCTTGTTTGCATCTGCCATACGGTGAACGTCTTCACGTTTCTTAACAGCAGCGCCTTTGTTTTCAGCCGCATCAGATAATTCATTTGCCAGGCGAAGAGCCATGGATTTATCACCGCGTTTACGAGCAGCTTCAACAATCCAACGCATTGCTAATGCATTACGACGAACTGGGCGTACTTCAACTGGAACTTGGTAAGTTGAACCACCAACACGGCGGGATTTAACTTCCACAGTAGGGCGTACGTTATCTAATGCGATTTCGAACGCTTCCAGTTCAGTTTTGCCTGAACGCTGAGCCAGGGTCTCAAGCGCATTATATACGATAGATTCTGCAGTAGATTTTTTACCGTCTACCATCAGAATGTTTACAAATTTAGCCAGCAGTTCTGATCCGAACTTAGGATCTGGCAGAATTTTACGTTGACCAATTACACGACGACGTGGCATGGAAATACTCCGTTTAAAATTCAGGGTTGTCCAAAACTCAATGAGTTTATTTTGACATTATTGGTGAAAAAATGTTTGGCCTTACTTAACGGAGAACCATTAAGCCTTTGGCTTCTTCACACCGTACTTAGAACGAGCTTGTTTACGGTCTTTAACACCAGAACAGTCCAGCGCGCCGCGAACAGTGTGGTAACGCACACCTGGTAAGTCTTTAACACGACCACCACGGATTAAGATTACGGAGTGCTCCTGCAAGTTGTGGCCTTCACCACCGATGTAGGAAGAAACTTCGAAACCGTTAGTCAAACGCACACGGCATACTTTACGCAGTGCTGAGTTTGGTTTTTTTGGAGTGGTAGTATATACACGAGTACATACGCCACGTTTTTGCGGGCAAGCTTCCAGAGCTGGAACGTTGCTTTTAACAACTTTCGAGCTACGAGATTTGCGTACCAGCTGATTAATAGTTGCCATTTAAAAAAAGCTCCTGGTTTTTGCTTCGTAAACACGGATTTGAACTCTGTCTTGTCAACAAGACAAAACATGAGGACGCAGAATTTTATTGCTGACGGGCTCATGTGTCAAGAATTATACAGCAATTCTACGCTCCCCAATGAATTTGTTGGGGGTGTTTTACCGTTAAATCGACAAAATCACCATAATTGATGAGTTTAATATGATGAGATACTTGATCTTTTAAGCCTCTTGCCAAAACATCATCAATTAATGCGTAAATTGAAATTTGCTGTTGAAGACAATATTTTAATAAGGGATTCTCTTCAAGAACTGCCAGTACACCATCTTGTATTAACAAAACATCATCTTCTTTTGTCAATAAAGATAAAAAAGTCTCTAAATCACTTTGATAAATAGAGACGGAATAAGTATACAACATAACCGTTCAACCTTCCTGACTAACTTCTGTATTAAAAGCGCAATACCACATCATATTCACTCAATTTTTGAGCAATATCTTGTTGGGATATCACCTGTGCATCCAAGACAAAAGAAGTTTGAGAGGATAATCCACGATGAACCATGTCTTTCAGTGATATATAGACGCTTGTCACATCATACAAGGGTAGCACTTTAAATGTTGCTGCATGATGACGTGATAACACCCCTTCAGGCTGTTGATTTTCAACGAGTTGAAATACACCATCAGAGATAAAAAAAACGCCAATATCTTCTGTTAAGGCTGAGGTTGCTAGTAAAGCATCCAAACCTTCTCGACCCGCACTATTACCATGAGGTGCTTGAGTAAAAAGGAAGGCAACTGAATTCATTTTCTTCATTTAAAATTGCACCACACGAGAACAAGTCAACATAGCTTGAGCCAGTGAACCCAAACCACTTAACTCAAATTCAGGCGCCATGTTATCGTTCATCATTTCCAGTTCTTTGGCCTGTTGTTTATCAATAATTCCTCTACGCAATGCCGCAGCAACACAAACATGTAAAGGGATTTGATGTTTTTTCGCCAACGCAACCCACGCTTTATGAAGATCAAATTCATCATTTGCAGGCGATACCAATTTATTAGCATTCACAACACCTTCTCGATAGAAGAAAATTTGTGCAATTTGATGCCCTTTTTCAATAAGGGCATTTGCGAATAAATAGGCACTTGAAGCTTGTTCAGTTCCGTAATGAGGCCCCGTAACCACTAAACAATATGTCAAGGAACTCATAATGTTGCCTTATTCTCCATTTTTAAATTGGCGAATATAAAGATACACAGTATGTTTTGAAATATTTAAGCGGTCTGCAACCTGATTAATGGCATCTTTAATATCAAAAATACCTTTTTCATAAAGATTTAACACAACTTGCTTATTCTTGGCATTATTCGCGACTTCACGATCATTATTTACTTCTTCAATCGTGAACTCTAATGTTTGAGCCACTAAATCATCAACTGATGAGGCAAAGTTAACATCAGATGCAACTTCATGTGTTTCTTCAGGAATAAAGGTTTTAATTACTTCAGAGAATGGAACATCAAGGTTCATATTGATACACAATAAACCAATGACTCGACGTTCACGATTACGAATAGCAATCGTGATTGATTTCATCAGTGCACCACTTTTCGCTCTAGTAAAGTAAGCCTTTGAAAAACTTGAATCTTCATCTGTAATATCATGTAACATTTGTAATGCCAAATCGGTAATTGGAGAGCCAATCTTACGACCAGTGTGTTCTCCATTGGCGATTTTAACCGCTGAACATTTCAAATCTTCCAGAGAGTGCAATACGATTTCGCAATGGTTACCGATGAGCATAGCCAAACCATCCACGGCTGCTTCATAGGACTTCAATATTTCGTGATCAGTTTGAGTAAAAGGTCGGCTATCTAGTTTTTCAAACTCGCTGCTGTCACCATTAAATAACGGGCTAGACATTTGATTATATAATCCTTAAAGGCTTTAATTATGATAATGACTTGAGGTTCTATTTTTTATAACGATTCGTCATTGCGGATCAATTCAATATTGAAAAAATTTAAATATAAAAACAGAATTAAGAACGATTCTGACGTTAGATCGTCAGAAGATCTACGTCAAGTGACTTAAAATAAGAGCTTTGTGATAGGTCACAGCTTTTTTCATTTTTCTTCATATTTTGTACTCATCCCCTCTCTTTATTTTTGAAGAATTCCTTTTTTAGGCGTGAGAAGGATCAAAATTGACTCTATTGAATAGATTACCTATATTCCAATTTATTGTTATTTTAACTAGCGATTAATCCCATGAATATACTGATGATATGCCAATCTCAGCAAACTTCATCAATAATAGGATTAATTTCTGTCGCTTCTATGCCTATTGAAACTCTCTTTCCACCACCTCAACCTATGAAAGAGGTTGTAGTCAATACAACGGTTATTGTTGCAACTTGCATCGCTTGATCTATTTAATCGGCTTAATCGCATATTTAACCAACAGGCTAAATTGATGTGTTATTTACGTTTATTTATTGATGTTTTATCAATCGCCAACCATGACTAAAAATAATCAAGCTATCTTACTGCTCATTTTACAGGTGTATCATCATGCATTTACGTCAATATTGGGCGAAATTCGGTCCAACGACATTATTTGTTTTATTATGGAATAGCGGTGCTATCTTTTCTCGTTGGGGCTTAGATAATGGTAGCGCATTTGCTATTATACCGCTTACTCTCAAGCGGTAACTTAGTTAATGTCACGAGCTTATTCTATTTAGTACCCTAAGTGACAGCCTTAATGGATTATATTTTCTTGGGCAATAAGATGTCGCTACTTAGCTTAGTAGGAATGGGGCTATTATTATTGGTTTGCTGTTTTTATTAAAAAAAACAAAAATCGATTAATACTATATGTGTTAATAAATAATGTATTAGAAACAAAAATGCTGACATTTATGTCAGCATTTTTTTCTTTATAAATAAATTACTTGTCGCTTTCAACACTCAGTAATTCAATTTCAAACACTAAGGTTGAATTAGCTGGAATACCGCTAGTTGCACGTTGTCCATAACCTAATTCAGGTGGAATAACTAATTTGATTTTACCGCCTTCTTTGATGTATTTCATACCTTCAGTCCAACCAGGAATAACGCTTTTCAGGCTAATTGTCAGAGGTTCTTTACGATCATAAGAGCTATCAAATTGTTTACCATCAATCAGCATACCCTTGTAGTTTACAGTAACACGGTCAGCATCTGTTGGTGTTTTTCCTTTACCCGGATTTTCAACTAAATACAGTAAACCGGATTTTGTTTTTACCACACCTTTTTCAGCAGCAAATTCTGTGCGGAATTTATCACCAGCAGCTTTGTTTTCAGTCGCTTCTTTTTCCATTTTTGCCGTTGCTGCAGTACGGACTTGATCTTCAAAAGCCGCTAATGTTAATTCAATTTCAGCATCTGATAATTTTGATTTACTATTAAATGCATCCTGAACACCGGCTAACAGTTGTTTAGAATCTAAAGTAATACCAATATTTTTTTGTTCTTGTAATGCAGCTTCCATATAGCGACCCATCGACGCACCTAACGCATAGGCATTTTGCTCATTTTGAGTTTTAAATGCGCTATTTAGTGTTGGCACTTTAGCTGCTTCTTCAGCGAATGCATGCGGTGCACTGAATGCGAAAGCTAAACTGGTTGCCAACAACGTCGTTTTTAATAAAGATTTCATCCCATTCTCCAGTATATGTTAGTGAGTCGCTACGTTTTGCAAACGATCATCATAGACCTTCACTAAAACGTTTTGCATCACTTCTTGCTGTCGTTGCGGTATGTACTCGTCATACTTCAAGTTGTCGAGTTGTTGACTGAGTTTATTTGCACGAGTCACATACGATGTATGTTCTTAGTGACTTATTCACTTGTCGCCTAGTCGCACCTCGAATATTCAGAGTATAAACCTCATCTACGGGTAGCAATTTTATATGAATTTAAAAAATTTTGCCGACACTCTTAACAGTTAATGTTAGGATTTTTGTCAGCACTGAGTGCTACCACATTAGCAAAATAGTCTTTTATCTCAAACCAGATTTATGTCTTCCTGTGTATATATCAGTAAATAAGATTAAATTTCGCAAGTTTGTTAGTCATAGTCGTCGTAATAGGACATTTTAAAGGAGGAAAAACACAATGGATATTAAGGAAGTAGAGCGATTGCTCATTCAATTAGAAAGCAAAGTTGCTTTCCAAGATGCGACTATTGAAGAATTAAATCAGGTGGTCACACAGCAACAAATTGAAATCAGCCGCTTTAAAGAAGCCTTAAAAATTGTTTCTGAGCGCCTAAAAAATTCTCAAAACTCAATACTTGCTAGACCTGAGGATGAAACACCGCCACCTCACTATTGAGTTGTTGTTCGCTGTTAATATCAAAGCTGAAAACAAAAAAGGAGCGCTTAAACGCTCCTTTTGATCTTTTCAAAGAAAGATTAGTGCTGACAACCACAACCGCCATTGCCGTGACCGTGACCACCGTGACCATGACCACCGCCACAGCATCCACCTTCTTCACCGTGTGAATGACCATGACCGTGACCACCGCCACAGCATCCGCCTTCTTCACCGTGACCGTGGCCACCACAACATTCGTGCTCTTCTTCACCATGTACGTGACCGTGAGCTAATTCTTCTTCGGTCGCTTCACGAATTGCAACGATTTCAACATGAAACTTCAGGTTTTGACCTGCTAACATGTGGTTACCATCAACAATAACTTCGTCACCTTCAATACCTGTAATTTCTACTGGTACTGGACCTTGGTCGGTATCAGCCAGAAAACGCATACCAACTTCTAACTCATCAACGCCCACAAAAACATCTTTCGGTACGCGTTGAACTAAGTTTTCGTCATATTGACCATATGCATCATCAGAAGCCACTTCTACGTCGAATTTCTCACCGACTTCGCGACCTGTTAATGCATTTTCTAAACCACTGATTAAAGAACCACGGCCATGCAGATAGTCTAACGGTGCGCTCACCGTGGACTCATCAACTAAAACACCGTCTTCTGATCTTACTTGATAAGCCAGACTAACTACCAAGTCGTTTGCTACTTTCATGACATCTCCTACATACCCGTGGGCAAAATTTTCCCGATTGTAACGAAAAATAAATCTTCTGTATCGGGTTATATCAAAAAACCTATAATTATTGTGGTGTAAAGATCCCAATGACTTGTTCATTTTTACGAACAAGTGAGTTAACTTCACCCTCTGTTTGCCGTTGTTGATGGCCACATTTCGCACATTCCACAATATCCACTTTATCTTCACGCCACATTTTAAGTGTATCTTGAGCTTGACAGTGTGGGCACACAGCTCCTGCAATAAAGCGTTTACGGGTTGCAGACATGGGGTCAGTTCTCCTGTTTATCAATAGATCTTTTTTCTTTACTTATTTGAGGAATATCCTCTGTTAAAGACTCATCCCAAATATCCGGTTGGTGATGCTCTTGACGAATTTCTTCACTAAAAAGTTCTTCAAGCTCTCGCCTTGCTTCTTTTACACGAGAAACATTGGAAACTTCTTCAGGTGATTCATCCACCAACTTTCTAAGTAATTGCATATCCAAACGACGAAAATGCTGTTGTGCTCGATAAGCTTGGTGAGGATGCATACCTAATTCAATTAATGTCTTACGCCCTAACTCTAAAGCACTAGAAAATGTTTCTCTGCTAAAATCTGTTACACCTGCTTTAAGCAATTCATGAGCCTCAACACGTCCTCTTGCTCTGGAAATAATATGCAAATTAGGGAAGTGTCGCTGACAGAGATGAACAATTTCCATCGTTGCTTCAGGTTCATTACTAGTGATTACAATCGTTTTTGCGTGTTCCGCACCCGCTGCACGCAATAGATTGAGATCGGTTGCATCACCGTAATAAACTTTATAGCCGTATTTACGCATGGTGCTTATGCTTCCGACATCATGCTCTAATACCGTGACATTAACCTTGTTCGCCATTAATAAGCGCCCTACAACCTGTCCCATTCGACCAAAACCAACAAGAATAACTTCTGGATGATTGTTTTCAACAAAAGGCTGTTCGTCTGTTTTAGGATCATTATAACGGCGAGATAATACAGCGTCTGTCATTTGCATCACAAGTGGCGTTGTCATCATAGAAAGCGTGACAACAACCAACAATAATGCCATTTGCTGACTTTCTAATACGCCCATTGCCATAGACGTCGAGAAAACAACAAACGCAAATTCCCCACCTTGGCTTAATACAGCTGAAAATTGTAAGCGCGTGGAAAAACGTAATCTGGCTAACCAAGCGATACTATAAAGTATTAATGCTTTCACAATAACCAGCACTAAGACACCTAATAATACTTGTGGAAGATAACGCCATAAAATACCGATATCTAAAGACATACCGACAGAGATAAAAAAGAGTCCTAAAAGAAGACCTTTAAAAGGTTCAATAGAGATCTCTAATTCATGTCGATATTCTGAATCTGCCAATAACACCCCTGCAATAAAGGTTCCCATTGCCATTGAAAAACCTAGGGTTTCCATAAAAATAGCAGCACCTAATACAACAAGTAGCGCAGCCGCAGTAAAAACTTCCCTTACTCCAGATTTCACAACTAAGCGTAAGAGTGGACGTAATAAATAACGCCCACAAATCAGCAATCCAGCAAAAGCAGCTACTTTCAACCCAATTCGATACCAATCGCTGCTTGCCGTTTCTCCGGCTAACAAAGGAATAACGGCAAGGATAGGAATAACCGCCATATCTTGGAAAAGTAAAACAGCAAAACCTAATTGCCCGCCTTCATTATGGTTCATTCCTTTCTCATTCATAAGTTGCAATGCCATCGCCGTAGAAGACATCGCAATACCTAATCCACCAATAACAGCAGCCTGCCATGAAAAAGAAGTAAAAACGAGAATGAGCCCTGAAAAAATAGAAGCGGTTAATACCACTTGCATTGAACCAACACCAAAAATAGCACGTCTCAATTCCCATAACTTAGCTGGATTTAATTCCAAACCAATAAGGAACATTAAAAAGACCACACCTAGCTCAGAAAAATGCAAGATATCATCAACATCTTTAAACAGTCCGAATCCCCAAGGTCCAATGACAATCCCAGCAATCAAATAACCGAGTACTGCACCAATTTTAAGACGTTGAGCAATAGGTACCATAACTACAGCAGCACACAGGAAAAAGAGCACCGCCTTAATCATCCAATTATCTTCCATTAAGCTTGCTCCCCTTCAAGTGGCGCACTTAACCAATGACGATAAGCTTCACCAATATGGGTCAGTGTTGTTTTAGATTGTTGTCTTGCTGAATACACAATCATGGGTGGTAGCCAGCGCATACCACACATTTCTGCCATTAATTCCAAGGGACGTAATAGTTCTGTGAGTGTATAGTGATTTTTTCCATTATGTTGGTAAGCATATTCAGGTTCACCTGTGGTCACAACACAGCGGAATGCTTTCCCTTTTAAATGTGACCGTCCACTTTCATTCGCAAATGGACGTGTTAACACTCTGTCTTGCCACTCTTTTAATAACGCAGGGCAACTATATGTTTGCAATGGAAATTGAAAAACGATCACTTGATGCTTACACAACAAGGATTGTTCATGGTGTATATCAATAAAAAAATCAGGATAAGTAGCATATAAATCATGGATAGTTATATTCTCTAAATCCCTTACCGCTTTTAATAACGCTTTATTGGCGACTGATTGGCGCGGCTCGGGATGAACATACACCAGTAATACATTTGATGCGTTTGACATCATTCCTCCTTACAAAACGTGTCAGAAACGGTTTTTTCCGTTACCATGCACGCATTGTGACCAACTGTTACGAACAACTTACTCTATATATTAATTTACATACTCTTAATAGACGATATTTATGATTGTTTTTTCTTCTTTGCAAATTCGCCGTGGCGTCAGAGTGTTACTGGATAATGCCAGTGCAACCATTAATCCAGGGCAAAAAATTGGTCTAGTCGGCAAAAATGGTTGTGGTAAAACCACATTGCTCTCTTTATTAAAAGGTGAACTTCAAGCAGAAGCAGGCAATGTCACCTATCCTAGTACATGGTCAATGGCATGGGTTAACCAAGAAACACCGGCACTTGATGTACCGGCTATTGATTATGTTATTGATGGTGATAGAGAATATCGCCAGTTAGAGCAACGATTACAAAAAGCTAACGAGATAAATGATGGCCACGCCATTGCACTAATACATGGGCAATTAGATGCAATAAACGCATGGACAATACAATCTCGTGCAGCGACCTTACTAAATGGTTTAGGTTTCAGCCAACAGCAGCTTAGTGAACCTGTAAAATCATTTTCAGGTGGCTGGAGAATGCGTTTAAACTTAGCACAAGCGCTGATTTGTCGATCTGATTTACTACTACTCGATGAACCCACCAACCACTTAGATTTAGATGCTGTTATTTGGCTAGAAAAATGGCTGAAAAGCTACACAGGCACACTTATTTTAATTTCCCATGACCGTGATTTTCTTGATCCTATCGTGGATAAAATATTGCATATTGAGCAAGAAAAAATCTTTGAATATTCGGGTAACTACTCTTCGTTTGAAATGCAACGTGCAACCAAACTCGCACAACAACAAGCTTTGTTTGAAAATCAACAAGCCAAAATTGCACACTTACAGAGTTTTATAGATAGATTTAAAGCAAAAGCGACAAAAGCAAAACAGGCCCAAAGCCGTGTCAAAATGCTTGAACGAATGGAACGAGTCGCTCCTGCACATTCAGATAACCCATTCCAATTTAGTTTCCGCCAACCCGAAAGTTTACCTAATCCACTTTTATCAATGGAGAAAGTCAGCGCGGGTTATGGTGAAAAAGTTATTCTTAATGACATCAAACTCAATTTAGTTCCTGGCTCACGTATTGGATTATTAGGGCGCAATGGTGCAGGTAAATCAACACTGATTAAATTACTTGCAGGTGAAATTCAACCATTACAAGGGAAATTGGCTCTTTCTAAAGGTATAAAGCTTGGTTATTTTGCCCAGCATCAATTAGAGTTTTTACGCCCTGATGAATCGGCACTACAACATTTAACTCGTTTAGCGCCCAAAGAAACTGAACAAAAATTACGTGATTACTTGGGGGGATTTGGTTTCCATGGCGATAAAGTCACTGATGCTTGTGGTCAATTTTCTGGTGGTGAAAAGGCACGTTTGGTCTTATCACTTTTAGTTTGGCAACGCCCTAATTTGCTGTTAATGGATGAGCCAACAAACCACCTTGATTTAGATATGCGCCAAGCACTGACCCAAGCTTTAATTAGCTTTGAAGGGGCAATTGTAGTCGTATCGCATGATAGGCATTTATTACGTTCAACCACTGACGACCTCTATCTTGTTCACGATGGTCAAGTTGAATCATTTGATGGCGATCTTGATGATTACCAACAATGGTTAGTTGATCAAAATCGTCAAGAGACACAGGCAAATAAGAGCCAACAAGAGAATGGCAATGCTACGACAACCACCAATTTAAGTGCGCAAGACAAAAAAGAACAAAAACGTAAAGAAGCCGAGTTTAGACAACAAACTCAACCACTACGTAAAAAACTGACTACCTTAGAAAGTAAAATGGATAAACTCAGCCAAGAGCTTACCCTCATTGAAACAGCACTTTCTGACAGTGGCATTTACGATATCAGCCGTAAAAATGAGCTTTCAGATTGTTTAAGCCGACAAGGTATCGCAAAGTCAGCACTTGAAGAAGTTGAAATGGAGTGGATGGAATTACAAGAAACGCTGGAAGAAATGACAAACGCATTTGAAGCCCAGTAATACAACGCAATTCACTAATAAAGGAACAATTTTACTTAAAATCGTTCCTTTATTTTTACCCTTCAATTCATTCTTAAAATTTATACAATTCATTTCGCTTAGGGGATTTATATCATTTTACAATAGCACTATTTACACAAAACATAATCTCACCCTATCTAGTAATAACCCAATAAAAATAACCATCTAACGTTTATTTTTTACCTATTTATATTAAGTAAAGGAAATAAATTCTTTCTCGCTAAAGTTTTTAACATTCCAGCCGAATTAATCATTCTGCTAAGTGGACCTCCCACTTACCAACGAAAAGACAAAGCTAATAGGTAGGGTTATGTTAAAACGAATTAAAATCTCTCAAGGTTTAATGTGTGTCCTGACTCTGTTTTGTATTATTCAGATCATTTCTGGAGTACAGAGCATTCACGATGCCTACCAAACTCAAAATAAACTCAAGCAAATTTCATACAGTTTCGACCAACTACGCACAATGGATAATACCTATGCGGAGTTGAACACATTGCGTACAGATATTATTGCGCAAGCATTTAGCTATATATCAAACCCTCAAGCAGAAGATGCAAACATCACCGCATTTATGCAAACCATGCCAGCACGTAAAGCGCAAGTTGATGCTTTGATGAATGAGTATGTTGAGTTATCTGCTCAAACAGGTTTCGATCAGCAACGTATGGCACAGATCAAACAGCTCTATCAAAAGAGCCGCGCTGATCTTGATTTATTGGCACAATATTTAAATGAACGAAATACTAATGCTGTTCGATTGATCTTAAAAAGCCCAGCGAATACTAACTTTACTAACTCACTGTATGAAGCCACAGACTTTATTACAGATGAAGTGGTTAATCCGTCAGTGACCGAAGCGGAAAAGAACTACGACAGCATGCTGTGGATAGCGTCTACCTTTATGGGGATTTTCCTTATTTTCACCACATTAGTGCTTATTTGGATACGTAAATACATCATTGCTCGTATTAATCAAATGATCACCTATCAAGAGACAATTGCTAAAGGTGATTTAGTCAGTCGTGTGGACAGTGACATTTCAGGTAATACTGAAATAGACCAGCTAATGCTGGGATTACAGCAAATGCGCGCACAATTAAAAGAGATGGTAAGCTCTATCCGAAATAGTAGTGCGGCTATTTATACAGGTGTACAAGAGATTGCTGCGGGTAATAATGACTTATCGAGCCGAACTGAAGAACAAGCTAGCGCACTAGAAGAAACGGCGTCTAGCATGGAGCAGATGACCGCAACCATTCGCAATAACACAGAGAGCGCTCGTGAAGTCACAGAGTTGGTGATGAGTACTGCAGATATCGCCGTTCAAGGTGGCGAACACAGTAATAAGATGGTTATGACAATGACAGATATTGCCGATCGTTCACAAAAGATTGGTGAAATTACG
Organism: Proteus sp. G2673; assembly: GCF_009915125.1. Taxonomy (NCBI): domain Bacteria; kingdom Pseudomonadati; phylum Pseudomonadota; class Gammaproteobacteria; order Enterobacterales; family Morganellaceae; genus Proteus; species Proteus sp. G2673. The sequence continues at coordinate 258,667 of NZ_JAABLT010000007.1, read as the reverse complement.
GCTGTTATTGATGATATTGCATTCCAAACAAATATCTTAGCCCTTAACGCTGCCGTTGAAGCAGCCAGAGCCGGCGAACAAGGCCGAGGTTTCTCTGTAGTGGCAAGTGAAGTCCGCAATTTAGCACAGCGTAGTGCAGAAGCAGCGAAAGAAATTAAAGAGCTTATTGAATCGACGATATTACGTGTTAGACAAGGTAACGATCTCGTCGAACAAGTTAGTTTATCAATGGGCGAGATTGTGACATCGGTTAATCATGTCTCGGGTTCGATGAAAGAAATTTTATCGGCATCAGAAGAGCAAACGCGTGGTATCACACAAATCAGTCTTGCTGTTAATGAGATGGATAAAGCAACTCAGCAAAATGCAGCGATGGTTGAACAGTCAACAGCAGCTTCTGCCACATTAAGTGAACAAGCAAGTATGTTGGATACTATTGTGAATACATTTAAAGTTGAGCATGAAAAAGTCACACCCGTTAAAGCTATATTGCCTACATTATCAGCTAAATCACAAGACACTGAAACACTAAAAACACCAACAATAAAAACCAATAATCATGAAACAGATGATAATTGGGAAAGCTTTTAATGATATTTCTCACACAACATCGTGTGAGAGCTCTGTGTAGAAAATAGTCCAGAACATATAACAAAACCTCTACCTACCCTACTCCCAGTGATTTTTCTGGGAGTATTTCTGTTTCTTTCGTACATAAACACCCAAAAAAGATCGTTTTTCATACAAAATAAAGAACTTTTTTAAGAAAGATTAAGAGCATTTATGAAATATAAAATTTTATTTTACTTATCATAAGATAAAAAAATAAATAAAAACAAAATACTGCTTATTATCGTTTTAATATTAAACAATGCATTATTAAGATTTACATATTAGTAATTAACACAAAAAATAAGTTAGGTAATATACTTATGGTTTTTTCTATTAATCATTAGAAAATTTTAGCCATTAGCTGACAATTAAAGCTAAAAAAAGAAATATAAGTTGTCTTTACTATCAAACTGAGTAGAAAAGGTAAAGTTTTTAAATATCAAGCCGAATAAGTTTAATTGATAAATAGTTATCGCTCCTTGCTGTGTGTCCTATAAACCAATTAAATAGGTAAGGCTATGCTGAAACGAATAAAAATATCTAATGGCTTAATGTTTATCTTAATACTGTTTTGCGCTATTCAACTTTTTTCAGGTGCAATGAGTATCCGTGATGCGAGTTTAACAAATAAACGGCTCTCACAATTAGCGAATGGTTTTGAACAGATACAAACGATGGATTATGGTTATGCCGAGTTAAATAAATTACGTGAAGATATGCTAAATGTTATGTTTGAAGCTCATCTCACACCCGATATAGCAGAAAATAAAACCTCTGATTTCCTTTCCTCTTATCCACAAAGAAAACAAGAAGTTATAAGTATTATTACCGAATATTTTACGGCTACCGAAAAAGCAAATTTTGCTCCCGAAAAAATAGAGAGTATGAAAAAACTCTTTAATCGTGTGCTTTACGACCTTGATCAACTTGCATCATGTCTAGAGATCCGCGATTACTACGGCTTTCAATCTATTTATGCACATAATACCAATGAACGCTTTACTCAATCCCTTTATGAAGCAACAGATTATCTCAGTGATAACGTTGTTACTCACGCAATAAAAGCCGCTCAAGGTAATTATGAACGTACCTTGGTCTTAGCTTTTGTCTTTATGTTTATTTTTATTCTTTTCACTATTCTTGTTGTAGTTTGGATACGCCGAAATATTGTTTTACGTATCAATCAAATTGTCGGTTATATGTCGGAAATTTCACAAGGAAATTTATTAGAAAATAAAGATATCACCGCAAAAGGGAATAATGAAATCGACCAATTAATTACAGGTATTCAATATATGCGTACCGAACTGTCATTAATTGTGAATGCGATCCGAGGGACAAGTCATCATATTTATACAGGCGTTCAAGAATTATCAGCAGGAAATACTGACCTCTCTTGTCGTACTGAAGAGCAAGCGAGTGCCTTAGAGGAAACTGCATCAAGTATGGAACAACTCACAGCAACAGTGAGAAACAATACAGAAAGTGCTCGTGAAGTTTCACACCTTATCAGCCAGACCTCCAATATTGCCAGCAAAGGGGGCGATGTCACCAATAGAATGGTGAAAACGATGACTGATATAGCCGATAGCTCACAAAAAATTGGTGAAATCACTGCCGTTATCAATAGCATTGCGTTCCAAACCAATATTCTCTCCTTAAACGCAGCCGTTGAAGCAGCTAGAGCGGGCGAACAAGGGCGTGGTTTTTCTGTGGTGGCGACGGAAGTCAGGGAGTTAGCACAGCGTAGTGCTGAAGCAGCGAAAGAAATTAAAGAATTGATTGATGCCTCTATTAGCCGTGTTCGTCATGGTAATGATCTCGTTGAACAAGTTAGCATTTCTATGGGTGAAATACTGACATCTGTAAAACATGTTGAAGACTCAATGACTGAAATTTTATCTGCGTCAGAAGAACAAACTCGAGGTATCACTCAAGTCTCTCTTGCAGTCACTGAAATGGATAAAGCAACACAGCAAAATGCAACGATGGTTGAACAATCTTCCGCTGTTGCCAGTTTATTGACTGAAGAAGCAGGTAATCTTGAACAAATCGTTGAACAGTTTAAAACAGCGGAAAGTGAACTGTTCAATAACAAAAAGGCACAACACAAAGCAATAGAAAAACAGTTCTCATCTGAAAAATCACTACAGACAAAACATGAGGAGAGAAAAAACACAGTCAAAGATGAAGCGAAAGAGAGGAAATCGGCGAAAGGAACAGCGACTGTAAATGATGATGAAGATGATGATTGGACAAGTTTTTAATCCATTAATTTGATCATGACAAAAACATGATTTAGATAAACACAAAGACACCTATTTTAGTGGGTGTCTTTTATTTTTTAACTCATGACAAATTAATGAAATACATTGATTGCACTAACTAAGTAGTTAGTTTGTACTTTCATTTCACCTGAAATCATTGAGGCTTTGGAAACATAATTCGCATTTTCATGCGTAATCGATTCTAATTTTTCAACCGCACGACCAAGCTCTTTTAACCCCGCACTCTGCTCTGATGAGGCTAGGCTAATTTCACCAATTAAATCAGTCACATTTTTAACATGCACCACAATATCTTCCATAGTTCCGACAGTTTCATTAACTTGCTTTGAACCGACTTTGATATTGCTACTTGAGGCACTGATCAAGGCTTTGATCTCTTTAGCCGCTTCTGCACTACGCTGAGCCAGCTCCCTGACTTCGGTCGCAACGACGGAGAAACCTCGACCTTGTTCGCCGGCTCTGGCCGCTTCTACGGATGCATTAAGTGCAAGGATATTAGTTTGGAAGGCGATACTATCAATAACACCAATGATATTACTAATGCGATCAGAGCTTTTCGCAATATCATTCATTGTATTAACGATACTATCCATTGCACTACCTCCTTTTATCGCAGCTTCACAAGTGATATTAGAAAGACTGTTTGCCTGCCCTGCCGTTTCACTATTACTACTTACCGCTGTTGTTAACTCATTCATTGTTGAGGCAGTTGCTTCAACATTACTAGCGGTTTGCTCCGTTCTCACATACAGATCGCGATTACCTGCGGCTAATTGATCACAAGAGATATCGACTTGATGAATTTGATGACTCACATCACTGACTAACCAACGGAACATACGCCCTAATTGATTAACTGAACGCTGTGTCATACCCACTTCATCAATGCGGTTTATATATGTCACGTTATGTTCATCGCCAGTTGCAACACGATTTGCTTGTTCATTAAGTAGTCTAATTGGCTTAACAAGCTGAAAATAGAGAATACGCTCATTTGCCATCAGTAATACCAGCAAAATCATAATATGCATAAAAAGAGCATAACCCGATAAACCAGCAAACCATGCACTTAACAACATGAAAGGTAGAGGTAATAGGATAAAAAGACGGAGTCGTTTTTTTAATGAAATGGTTTGATTCCATGAGCGCCAACGTTGCCATCCTTTATACACAAAAGCGCCTTTTAAAAACATATGTGAAGGATACTTACCTTGATTAAATGCAGCGTAAAGTGCTGAAGCCTGTGCGATTTCCTCTTTTTTTACTGAAGTCCTTACCGACATAAAACTTTGAATTTTACCCTGACGTATAATTGGGGTGATATTCGCTCTTACCCAATAATAATCCCCATTTTTACGTCGATTTTTCACGATCCCTGTCCAAACTTCTCCTTGCTTTAACGTTTGCCACATATCCTTAAAGACTGCTGAAGGTATATCTGGATGTCGGACAATATTATGGGGTTGCCCCACAAGCTCTTCCATTGAAAATCCACTGACTTCAATAAAGTCCTCATTGGCATAAATAATATTGCCATCAAGATCTGTCGTCGACATCAGTGTTGCGTTTTCAGATACCGGGTATTCTCGCTGTGTCACCGGTTGATTGTTACGCATTAGTTACTCTCCTCGATATTGAAATTAAAACATCTCAACAAAAAAAGACTGCCTAAATAACTATCGTTTCGGCCGTTAAGAGAATAACTTTAGTAATAAGTGTAAATACTTATCTTTAAATATTAATTTTTTGAATCAGTTCAAATTTTTTAATTATCCAGACTATTAATTAATGCCTGTGAACTTAGTACTAATGTCTTCGCACATTCATCACGTTTCTTTAATAATGCCATAAAAATAAGGTCAGTGATCGTGTTTTGTGCTGTACGTGAAGAGATTGAAGCGCTTCGCCACTCTCCCTCATCCGCAATTGTTTCTAATATATAGTCAGAAATTTGGCCCAATGGTGAATGTTTTTCTCCTGTAATAGCAATGATTTTGGCCCCCTGTTTTTTAGCCACAGAGGCTGCAACTAACATGTCTTTCCTTTTACCACTATAAGAAATTACAATCTGTAAATCCTTTGGACTTAACATTTGAGCAACAGATATTTGTACATGATGATCTGTTTCAATCAGCGTTGTTATTCCTATTTTTTGCAATTTATAACTTAGATCTCTCGCAACTAACCCTGAGCCACCAATACCGATAATTTGAACACGTTGTGCTTCATCAATAAGCTGAACGACTTTTTCAAAATGAAGGTAATTAATTTGGCGAGTCGTATCACAAATTGAATTACTTTTCTCTTGAGCGAGTTTCTGTGCAATAACAACTAAGCTATCATCAGCGTCTATTTGGTTATGTAATATATTAGGGTTGGTTCCTGAGTTCGCATTTTTCCTGCCAAGATCTTCACTGATTGCAAGTTTCAAAGAAGGAAAACCTTTAAATCCTATTTTTTGGCTAAATTTAACAATTGCCGATTGACTCACTCCCATAATTTGAGCAAGTTGTTGTGATGAAAGAGTCACTGTTTTTTCCGGATTGTCTAAAATATAGTCCGCTATTTTGCGCTGATTTGTAGCCATACCTGGCTTTATCCAGGCAATTTTTGTTAATGTTGGCATAATGACAATATCCACTTCGAGTTCTATATAATTATATCTGGAATAGTTCTTAGTACAGCGTTTACTACCTAAAAAATGAAATTTTTAGAATAAAATCAATTAAAAATAGAAAATAAACAATCATAAAGTATAGGGGAAATTACCTTATTATTAGAATACTTATTTTTATAATAGTTTTATAATTATCTTTTCAATCCAATCTATGTTTATCGAACCCAGCTTTTATAATACTTAATTTACTTTCCTCTTTGTTTTAAATAATAATTTATTCTTTTAGGTCAATAGGACGATATAGGCTTATTCTATTTACATTTAATTATTTATTATTTTCAAATAATTTCATTAAGTTAACAACAATTCAAAAACGTAAACGTAATATAAAATATTTTAAAAGAAAACCACCAAAAAAGAATAAATAATTCTCTATAAAATAGTTATTTTTTCATTTTAATGATGTAAAGAATGAAAAATAAAAAATCAAGTCGTTAAATAATAACGATCTGTATAGCGACTAAAAATGAGTCATCTGTTTATATAAAGTAGTATTTTAACATGAATAATTGTGTCAGTGGGCGATCGTAGATCGCTCTTTTTATAGAGAAATACTCTTTTTTTAACACATATCAAAAGATATCATTTCAACCAATCTTAAAAAAACATCATTTACATCAAAAAAGGTTTATTAGTTATTGATTTTAAATTATTTTATTAACTTATTCTATCCAGATCAACGGTACACAGAGCGCCGTTAATAATCCCATTGAGATATTGAAAATAAACCAAGCGCGTCGGCTTTGTAAAAATAGGCTAATTAATGTTCCGCCTAATATCCAAACAATACCCGCAACGAAATTAACAATGACCATAACAATACTAATAGTAATAACCGAGCTAAAATAAGCATCGCCCGATAAACTGAAGCTTCCTACTGCACCTAATCCCATCATCCACGCTTTTGGATTTAGAAATTGCAATAATCCACCCTGAAACCAACTTACTGCCTGCAAGGTTTTTGCTGGAATATCTAAACGCTGATAAGATGATGCTGCGGTTTTCCAAGCAAGCCAAAGCAAATACGCACTCCCAACTATCTTCAATCCGACATGCAGAGCAGGATAAATTATCAATAAAGTGGCAACACCAAATGCAGAGCTCAATAAAACGCATTGCATACCTAGCATAATGCCGGCCATTAGTTTTAACGAGCCTTTGAAGCCTACATTTGCCCCTGATGAGGTAAGCAGTAAGTTGTTTGGTCCAGGTGTTATCGCGGCAATAAACAGGAAAATAGTTAAGGAAGAAATAAGGCTAATTGTCATGATAAAGACTCAAAAATGTGACAGGCGTTTTATTTTCACCGAAAATAGCAGTATGTTATTTAGCAAACAAGTGTTAATTCATTTTGATAGACGGAAAATATGTCTCAATACTTTAATCCAATGCGTTGGGCTAAAAATCCACATTTACAGACACTCTTACCAAGAATTATACGTAGGACGCCACAACTGACGCCACATTGGCAACGACTCAATCTTCCAGATAACGATTTTGTTGATTTAGCGTGGAGTGAAGATCCGACAACAGCACTCAATAAACCGCGCTTAGTCATCTTTCATGGCTTAGAAGGTGGATTTAATAGTCCTTATGCTCACGGCATGTTAACTGCAGCAAAAGAGAGAGGCTGGCTAGGCGTTGTGATGCACTTTAGAGGATGTAGTGGTGAACCCAATAGACAAAACCATATTTATCACTCAGGTGAAACGGAAGATGCTCGCTACTTCTTAAATTGGTTGAAAAAGGAATTTGGTGAACAACCAACAGCCGCGGTTGGCTATTCTCTTGGTGGAAATATGCTTGCCTATTATCTTGCAGAAAGTGGCGAAAATGCCGTTGTAGATGCAGCCGTTATTGTCTCTGCACCATTAATGCTAGAACCTTGCTCAACAAAAATTGAACATGGCTTTTCTCGTTTTTATCAATGGTATCTGTTAAAAGAACTCAAAAATAACGCAACACGAAAACTTATTCGTTATCCAGAATCCTTACCAATCAGCTTATTAACGATAAAATCCATCAAAAAACTACGCCAGTTTGACGATCTTATTACATCTAAAATTCACGGATTTAAAGATGCGTTAGATTATTATCGCCAATGCAGTGCATTACCTTTATTAAATAAAATAAAGAAAACTACACTTATCATTCATGCTAAAGATGATCCATTTATGTCTGCGGATGTTATTCCTGATGTCAGAACACTCCCCAACAACATTGAATATCAACTTACAGAATTTGGTGGGCATGTGGGATTTGTTGGTGGAAAACTATCAAAACCTGTGATGTGGCTTGAAAGCCGAATACCTGACTGGTTATCCGCTTATTTGGAGAAAACCCAATGATAATTCCTTGGAATGAGCTTTCCGCAGAGACACTTGATAATCTTATTGAAAGTTTTGTTTTACGAGAAGGCACTGATTATGGTATCCAAGAGAAAACGCTTGAACAAAAAGTCGCCGACGTAAAAAAACAACTTAAATCGGGTGAGGCCGTGTTGGTTTGGTCTGAACTTCATGAGAGCGTTAATATTATGCCAGCATCGCAGTTTCGCTCTGGTTAGTTATTCAAAGCAAACAATGCATCGCCATCAATAAGAGCCAACCTTATTTAGCAAAAGGATAACCTATGTCAATCAAGCACCCTATCATCGCAGTGACTGGCTCAAGTGGTGCAGGAACTACCACAACAAGCCAAGCTTTTCGTAAAATATTCCAACAACTCAATGCAAATGCCGCATTAATTGATGGAGATAGTTTCCATCGCTACACCCGTCCCGAAATGGATATGGCGATAAGGAAAGCGAGAGAACAAGGTAGACATATCAGTTATTTTGGCCCTGAAGCAAATGATTTTAGCCTACTGAGCAAGACATTAAGTCAATATAGTGATACAGGACAAGGTCAATCCCGCAAATATCTACACTCTTATGATGAAGCAACACCTTACAATCAATTACCAGGAACATTTACCCCTTGGGAACCCTTAGCCAATAATACTGATGTTCTCTTTTATGAAGGATTACATGGTGGCGTTGTTACTAACGAACATAATGTAGCTCAACATGTTGATTTATTAGTCGGAGTTGTTCCTATCGTAAACCTAGAGTGGATACAAAAGCTTATTAGAGACACCACGGAAAGGGGACACTCGCAAGAAGCGGTAAGAGATTCGGTTGTACGCTCAATGGATGATTATATTAGCTATATTATTCCTCAATTCTCGCGCACTCACATTAATTTCCAACGAGTCCCAACTGTTGATACTTCAAACCCTTTTTCTGCCAAAGCAATTCCCACTCTTGATGAAAGCTTTATTGTTATTCGTTTTCGAGGCTTAACCGATATTGATTTTCCCTATTTACTTGCGATGCTGCATGGCTCATTTATGTCGACAATAAACACAATTGTTGTACCGGGAGGGAAATTAGGATTAGCGATGGAATTAATTATGGCGCCATTAGTCAAAAAATTATTAAATGGCGAAAAGATAAGTTAACCAAAATAAAAATTATCTCTATAAAAATAATATCCCATTAATTAAGGGATATTATTTTTCAAATTAAACTTTATTTTAAAATATCAAATTTAGTCAGCGTTTTTTATTTCAAATGAATGCGTAATATTGGCTGCTTTTCCTAACATTAAAGAAACAGAACAATATTTTTCTGCAGATAATTGAACAGCTCGTTCTACGATTTTATCCGTTAATTCCTTACCTGAAACAATAAAATGTAAATTGATATCAGTAAATAAACGAGGAGCTTCTTCGCGTCGTTCTGATGTTAATTTTACTTCACAATCAGTCACTTGGTGACGACCTTTTCGTAAAATGCTTACAACATCAATAGCGCTACATCCACCCGCAGCAATTAATACCATTTCCATTGGGCTTGGGGCTTTATCTCCTGAATTCCCATCCATCATAATTTGATGGCCAGATGAAGATTCGCCGACAAAAGATAAATCTTCAACCCACTTAACTCTCGCTTCCATTTATTTTCCCCCTAAAGATGACAGAAACTAAAAGAGTACATTCTCATAATTCAACTAGCAATTAGCAAATAGGTTTATTATGCTGACTGCGTAAAACGAGACTTAATGCACTAATTGTGTTAAAAACAATATCTGCTTGATGATAGTGGTTAAGATCAATGCATTATTTTCTCATTTATTATAATCTACTCCATATTAACTTACCGTGTTCTCAGGAAGTTAATAGGTCAAGATAGGATTTTTAAGCACGCTGTCTCAAAAGGGAGCCTATCCGTTTTGAAAGGCTGCATTTAACGTACAGAGGATAACGCGAATGGTTCTCGGCAAGCCGCAAACAGACCCGACTCTTGAATGGTTTTTGTCACACTGCCATATTCACAAATATCCATCCAAGAGCACGCTGATCCACCAAGGTGAGAAAGCGGAAACACTTTATTATATTGTTAAAGGTTCCGTGGCTGTTCTTATTAAAGATGAAGAAGGAAAAGAAATGATCCTCTCCTACCTAAATCAGGGGGATTTCATCGGTGAACTTGGATTATTTGAAGAAGATCAAGAACGTAGTGCATGGGTTAGAGCAAAAACAGCCTGTGAAGTAGCAGAAATTTCCTATAAAAAATTCCGCCAATTAATTCAGGTTAACCCTGATATTCTGATGCGCCTTTCTGCTCAAATGGCGAACAGATTACAAACGACATCAGAAAAAGTAGGCAACCTTGCTTTCTTAGATGTAACAGGTCGTATTGCACAAACCTTATTAAACTTAGCAAAACAACCCGATGCAATGACGCATCCTGATGGCATGCAAATTAAAATTACACGTCAGGAAATCGGTCAAATCGTTGGTTGTTCACGCGAAACTGTAGGCCGTATTCTGAAAATGTTAGAAGATCAAAATCTGATCTCTGCACACGGTAAAACTATCGTCGTTTACGGGACTCGCTAAGTTTCCCAGCCCGAACAAACAATAGCCCGATACAAAGGGCTATTGATAAAAAATCTGTATAAACCCCATTCTTGCGATGGGGTTTATAATAATGCCTACCCTTTTACAAACTCCGCAATAGCCGCTTTTAATGCCGCCATTCCTTCTTGTAGCTCTTCTTGAGTAATAATTAATGATGGTGTAAAACGCATCACATTGGCTCCTGCGTTTAACATCATTAAACCATGTTTGGCAGCAAGGCCGAGTAACTCTTTGGCTTTACCTTCATATTGTGGTGCCAATTGCGCACCAATCAGTAAACCTTGCCCACGGATTTGCGAAAAGACATTGTACGTTTGATTGATTACCGCCAGCTCATCTACAATCGATTGATAGCGCTTTTCAACCCCCTCAAGTACTTCAGGTGTATTAATCAAATCAAATGCGACATTGCCCACTGCACAAGCTAATGGATTACCACCATAAGTTGTGCCATGAGTCCCTACGCCCATTACAGAAGCTATTTCATCTGTTGTTAACATCGCACTGAGTGGAAAACCACTTCCTAGCGCTTTTGCAGTGGTAATAATATCAGGTGTCACATCATAGTTCATATAGGCGAAGAGCTTACCTGTACGGCCCATACCTGTCTGTACTTCATCAAGAACAAGCAGAGCTTGGTGCTTATCACACAATGCACGTAGCCCTCTCATAAACTCAGATGTTGCAGCTGTTACGCCACCTTCACCTTGAACTGGCTCTAAAACAATGGCGCAAGTGTGATCATCTATTACTGCTTTAACAGCATCTAAATCATTAAAAGGAACATGTACGATATCGGCAGGTTTTGGGCCAAATCCATCGGCATATTTAGGTTGTCCACCAACAGATACTGTAAACAACGTTCTACCATGAAATGCATGGTGAAAAGCAATAATTTTAGTTTTATAAGGACTATGGCGAGTGATGGCATAATGGCGAGCCAATTTAAATGCTGCTTCATTCGCTTCTGCGCCTGAATTGGCAAAAAAGACACGTTCTGCAAATGTGTTATCTATTAATTTTTGAGCTAAACATAATGCAGGTTCATTAGTAAAAATATTACTAACATGCCAAAGTTTTTCACTTTGTTCTTTCAAGGCTTGGTTTAGAGCCGGATGAGCATGCCCCAATGCTAAAACAGCAATACCACCAGCAAAATCAATATACGATTTTCCTTGCTGATCCCAAACACGACTCCCCACCCCTTTTACAGGAATAAATTCTGCGGGTGAATAAATTGGCAACATTACTTGATCGTAAGTTGCCCTGTTAATGCTTTGCGTTGTCATTACCCCACCTGATCGTTATTCATGTTCAATATGAAAATATAATCACTAAATATGAATAAAAAATCAAATGTGGTTTTGTATAAAAAGACGTTATTTCGCTATTTAAATGCTATCCATTTAATATTTAAGGAAATTATTTAACAGCTCATGTCCTTGTTCACTTAAAATACTTTCAGGGTGAAATTGAACTCCTTCAATTGGCAGAGTACGATGACGAATTCCCATAATTTCATCAACATTTCCATCATGCTGGCTCCATGCCGTCACTTCAAAAGGTACAGGCAATGTTGTCGCATCAATCACTAAAGAGTGGTAACGCGTCACACTTAAAGGTCGATTAAGTCCTTTAAAAACACCTTGTTGATTATGATGTATTAATGAATTTTTACCATGCATCACTTCTCGCGCTCTGACAACCGACGCACCAAAAGCTTGCCCTATTGCTTGATGTCCAAGACAAACGCCAAGAATAGGAATTTCACCGGCAAACCGCTGTATAGCCTCAAGAGAGATCCCAGCTTCATCAGGAGTACAAGGTCCTGGCGAGATCACTAGATGTGCTGGCATCATCTTTTCTATCTCTTTAAGTCCGATCTCATCGTTACGCTTAACAACAACCTCAGCACCCAATTCACAGAAATACTGATAGAGGTTGTAAGTAAACGAGTCGTAATTATCAATAAGTAACAGCATATTAGCCTATCCGACTGATTTTCTTATCATTATCTATTTTATTACTATTTTAAAGCGAGTGTAGATTTGCCAAAATAGCTCGTTGTTTAACCGACTTGGGTACAACAAAGCCGATTATCATAGCACAGGTATAAAATATGAATAGTAAGCAAGAAAACCTGCTGGTTTATTGCGCAATAACAAGAATGACGGTAATTGATGATGAATAGAGTGATTAATAGTGTAATGAATACTTATTGCAGGAGATCACACGAAAAAAAGAAGGATAAAAATATTTTTTTCGTACTAAAAACCCCGGAATGAAAACATTCATTCCGGTTTATATGCTTTCTATCTTATTAGAATAAGTAAATATCCTATCCTAATAATGCGTTTATTGTTTTACAACTTCCGCAGATAAAATAGTGACCGTTTTTACTGGCACATTTTGGTAAGGTCCAATATTCCGAGTAGGCGTTTGTGAAATTTTATCAACGACATCCATTCCTTTCACAACTTTACCAAAGACAGCATAGCCAAAATCACGTTGGCCATGATCTAAAAATGCATTATCAGCCACATTAATAAAGAACTGGCTGGTTGCACTGTCTTTATCTGACGTGCGCGCCATGGCAATAGAGCCTTTTACATTACGTAATCCATTGTCGGCTTCATTTTTAATTGGTGCTCTGGTTTGTTTTTGCTGTAAATCAGCAGTAAAACCACCACCTTGAACCATAAAACCAGGAATAACACGATGAAAAGTGGTGCCGTTATAGTATCCATCTTCGACATACTGAATAAAATTTTTCGTTGTTATTGGGGCTTTTTTATTATCCAGTGATATTTCAATATTGCCTTCAGAGGTGACTAATTTAACGAAGGTTTCTCCCGTTGCCATTGCAAAAGTCGCTGTTGTTAAAGTGCAAGCGGTAACGAAGGTGACAAGAAAACGTTTTAACATGCAGGGATCCTTTACTTTAATAGTCTACAACTTACTTAATATGCAGCGATTCTAATTCGCTGAGGTAAATAGTGCCAATCATTTACCTTTATTTACGCTCAATAAGTCTAATTACGCTATAGCGGAGTAAATTTTAATTTTTAATCGCTGTTATAAGTCATTAAATTGCGCCAAAATAGAGCAAATAGATATTTTAGATATTCATTTTCATGCAAAATTGAAATGAGTATGCATGAAAAGCCGCATTATTTCAGAGAGGTTTATACCATAATGACCCAATTTAATTACCAAAAAGCACATTTCATCATCAGTGCACCTGATATCCGCCATTTACCACCAGATTCAGGAATTGAAATTGCCTTTGCGGGTCGCTCTAATGCCGGTAAATCCAGTGCTTTAAATGCGTTAACCCAACAAAACGGATTAGCCAGAACCAGTAAAACGCCAGGCCGTACGCAATTAATCAACCTTTTTCAAATTGAAGAAGGTTTACGCTTAGTTGATTTACCTGGCTATGGTTACGCCCAAGTTCCTGAAGAAATGAAGCGTAAATGGCAACGCTCTTTAGGTGAATACCTACAAAAAAGAGAGTGCTTAAAAGGTGTAGTTATTTTAATGGATATTCGTCATCCATTAAAAGATCTCGATATGCAAATGATTGACTGGGCTGTTGGCTCAGAGCTTCCGACTCTCGTTTTACTGACTAAAGCAGATAAACTAGCATCAGGCGCGCGTAAAAAGCAGCTCATGAGCGTACGTGAAGAGCTAGCAAATAAAGTAGGTGATATCCGCGTAGAATATTTTTCATCATTGAAAAAAATTGGCATTGATAAACTACGTAACACGCTTAATGAATGGTTTTCAGACAAAGAAGAAGCACCTGTAAACGACAATAACGTTTAATCTCTTCTTCCCACCCAAAACTGACTGATCTTTTATTGATTAGGGGAAAATCACCTTTCCCCTTTCACTTCTAGCACAAACCACTTCAGCAAATTTTAGGCAAAAAAATGCCCCAGCCGAAATAAAGTCGACTGGGGCAGCTAATATTCAGCTAAATCCGATTACGTGAAGTAAAAGGTCTGAAAGATAGAACATCTTACCTCTGTACCCTACGAGAGATAATGTACTCTATTTTATTGGTTAATAAAAGCCCTTTTGTAATTTTTTTTCACAAGCAGACACGATTCAGCTATGCATTTATGTATTCAAATCATAAATAAATGTAGTTTAATTACATAATTATGAGACTTTAATCACTCGCATGAATATGATTAAAAATAGAACAAATCACACAAAAGGTGCGGTTTCTCCTTAATGATTTTGTGATACGCTTACCGCGAGACCGTAGTAAATATGTAATTAGCGATAAAATGAGGTATCCATGGCTGTATTACCGCTCCTGCGTTTTCCCGATGAGCGTCTGCGCAGAGTCGCAGTACCAGTGGAAAAAGTAGATGACGAAATACGCACATTAATCGATGACATGATTGAAACCATGTATGCAGAACGAGGTATTGGCTTAGCAGCACCTCAGGTTAATGTATCTAAACGCATTGTTGTAATTGATGTTTCTGAAAACCGAGATCAACCGATTGCACTTATTAATCCTGAAATTATCAGCACTGAAGATGAAGTGATGGATATGATGGATGGGTGTCTATCTATTCCAGATTCTTTTGCCCCAACAGAACGTTACCGCTTCTTAAAGGTGAGAGCATTAGATAGAAATGGTGATGAAATTGAACTTGAAGCCTCTGATTTGTTTGCAGGCTGTATTCAACATGAGTTAGACCATCTTGATGGTAAACTCTTTATTGACCATTTATCTCCGTTAAAACGTCAACGTATTGAGAAAAAACAGAAGAAATTAAGCAAACTGATCGATTCACAAGTTGCTTAATAATTCACTTATCTCTTTTTCATATTTTGATAAGTTTTGACATAAAAAAGCTCGGTAATTAACCGAGCTTTTCTTTTTTCTACTTTAAACAAGAATAATATTTAAAAATTAATGTGCTTCATCCCAGTTATTACCCACACCCACTTCGACTTTTAATGGGATAGCTAATTCCATACTACTTTCCATCAATTTATGGATCATGATATTTGCGTTCTCTAGGTAAGACTCCCGCACTTCAAACACCAATTCATCGTGTACTTGCATAATCATATGCACATCAGCAGGACATTCATTGCAAATCCAATTATCCACAGCAATCATTGCTTTTTTAATGATATCCGCAGCTGTACCCTGCATTGGAGCATTAATCGCTTCACGCTCTGAAGCTTTACGACGAATTGCATTCTTTGAATTAATTTCTGGTAAATAGAGACGACGACCCTCTAACGTTTCAACATAGCCTTGTTCAGAAGCTTGTTTACGTGTGCGCTCCATATAATCCAATACGCCAGGATAACGCTCAAAATAGAGATCCATATAACGCTGAGCTTCTCTTCTCTCAACACCAATCTGCTGCGATAAGCCAAAAGCGCTCATGCCATAAATAAGACCAAAGTTAATGGCTTTCGCACTACGACGTTGTTCAGAAGTGACTTCTTCTAAAGGTATACCAAACACTTCAGATGCCGTTGCACGGTGAATATCTTTACCTTGAGCAAAGGCATCTAACAAGCCTTTATCTTGCGATAAATGCGCCATGATCCGTAATTCAATTTGTGAATAGTCGGCTGCAACAATTTTAAAACCTTCACGTGCGATAAAGGCTTGGCGAATACGGCGTCCTTCTTCGTTTCTCACTGGGATATTTTGAAGATTCGGATCGCGAGAAGATAAACGACCTGTTGCCGTCACTGCTTGATGATATGAAGTATGTACACGCTTCGTTTTACTATTAACCATCAATGGCAATTTATCCGTATAGGTAGATTTTAGTTTCGCAAGACCACGATGCTCTAAAATCAAACGGGGCAGTTCATGGCTATGCGCTAACTCTTCCAATACTTCTTCATTGGTAGATGGTGCCCCTTTTGGCGTTTTCTTAATAACAGGTAATTGCAGTTTATCAAATAAAATTTCTTGTAACTGTTTAGGTGAAGAGAGATTAAATTCTTGTCCTGCTAGCGCAAACGTCTCTTTTTCAATTTCAGCTAAACGCTGTGTGATTTCTTGAGATTGAACAGCTAACACTTGAGCATCAATTAATACCCCCTTGCGTTCCATTCTAGAAAGCACTGGGACTAATGGCATTTCAATATCGCGGTAAACATGTTTAAGAGGCTCAATGGCTTCTATTTGAGGATATAGCGCTTGATGGAGTAATAAAGTGATATCCGCATCTTCAGCAGCATATAACGTTGCTTGCTCAACCTCAATTTGGTTAAAAGTCAGTTGGCCTTTACCTTTACCCGCAATCTCTTCAAATGTTGTAGTTTTATGATTTAAGTGCTTTTCAGCCAACGTATCCATATCATGTCGATTACTGACACTATTTAATACGTAAGACTCCAACATCGTATCAAAATGGATACCGTTTAATTCGATGCCTTCATTTTCCATAATGCCACGGTCAAACTTCAAATTTTGTCCAATTTTTAGAATGTTCTTATCTTCTAAAATAGGTTTTAATGCCGCTAGCACATCATTAACAGGAAGTTGCTCTGGTGCATCTAAATACTCATGACGCAACGGAATATAAGCTGCTTTGCCTGGCTCAATCGCAAACGACATGCCAATTAAACGTGCATCAATATTATTTAAGCTGTCCGTTTCTGTATCGAATGCAAATGCGGGTGCTTTTTTGAGAAGCTCAACCCATCGTGCTAAGCTTTCATGTGTCAAGATAGCTTCATAATTCTCTTGTGTAATAACAGGGAAATTAGCTGATGCAGAGGCCTCTTTGGATTTAACAGCTTCAGAGGTATAAGGCACAGCAACTTTTTGTGTACTACGTTGTGCTAACCACCCACCATTTTGAAGATCACTTATCCAGCGTTTAAATTCATAACGCGTGAACATTTCTAGTAATTGCTCTAAATTTGGCTCACTAACCACTAAATCATCAAACGTTTTATCGAGTTCAACATCCGTTTTAATTGTTGCCAACTTATAAGAAAGTTTTGCCACTTTCTCATGCTCTGCCATTTTAGCGCCAAGTGTTTTAGCACCACGGAAACTCAACGTTGCGATATTATCAAGCTGTTGATAGATATCATCTAAACTACCAAGCCCTTGTAAAAGACCTAATGCCGTTTTTTCTCCCACTCCCGGAACACCAGGGATGTTATCGGATGAATCGCCCATTAATGCGAGAAAATCAATAATCAGTTCAGGAGGAACACCATATTTTTCTTTAACTTCATCAGGACCTAAAATAACGTTGGTCATAGTGTTAATTAGCGTGATCTTTGGCGTTACTAATTGCGCCATATCTTTATCGCCAGTACTGATTAAAACATCACGGCCATCAGCTGCCGCTTTTAGTGCCAGTGTTCCAATGACATCGTCTGCTTCCACACCTGAAATAGATAACAAGGGTAAACCCATTGCTTGTACCATTTCATGCAAAGGTGCTATTTGCTCGCGTAAATCATCCGGCATTGGAGGACGGTTAGATTTATATTCCTCATACAATTCATCACGGAATGTTTTACCTTTAGCGTCAAACACAACCGCAACATGGCTTGGTTTATACTGTATTATCAGGCTACGTAGCATGTTCAACACGCCATACATCGCACCTGTTGGCTCACCTTGGCTATTGGTTAGAGGTGGAAATGCATGATAGGCGCGGTAAAGATATGAGGAGCCATCTACAAGGATAAAGGGGTTTTCTGCTATCTGGACCATAATCTGTTCATCATTGTTCTGAGGTTCGTTGATATGACTAGAATGCCACATCACAGCCCAATAGACGAATATTACCTGTTCTTAAATGCAGAAATTCGGCTTAAATACTCAATTATTTATTATTAACCGGACTTAACAAAAAGAATAAGTATGAATGATAAGTTAATATTCATTAAGGTCATTTTGTCAGAGTAGATATCCATTAATCTAATTTCAATTAAAAACAAAGAATAAACAGTAAACTTATTGTGTAATTTAGAAAGTATTTAAGAAAGAGCCATCTACTCATCATTAATATTAACGTTCATATTAGTGTCATCTTTTTTATTAAGAATTTATTTTGTAACCAATATCAAAAAAACCTGTGGATAACTCTGTGAGTAGTTTTGTAACCCTCTCTATATTAATAAGTTAGCTTCCTTTTCAATTTATTAACATAATTAAAAAATCAATCACTTAGCAAATTCATTAAGATATTATAAATTAATATCTGTATTTTTTATTAATGTGGATAGTTATATTATGACAAAATTATGAAAGTAAAAAAATAGCACTCCTATTTCTTGAGTGCTATTTTTCATATAAGAACCTATATACTTTTACTTAGTCTACATAGGAAAAAATTAAGCCTATATTATTTTTTCAGCAATAACTGATTCACAATATCAGAATATGTCTTTGCATACTCTTCTGGTGATTTTGCGCTAATACCATCATTTTTCATTTTATATTTACCACCAATTATCATGGCAGGCACACCATTGATTTGAAAATCCGCAACAGCATTTTGTTGTTGGCTAACTAAAGAGTTCACCACAAAGCTATTCATTGCCGCATCATAATCTTCGCCTTTAACGCCGGCCTTAATAAAAGCATTACGGATATCATCAACAGAACGAATAGATTGAGTTTCTTGAATACCTTTAAATAAAACAGGAGAAACTTGATCTTCAACACCTAAGGCCATTGCCACAGCCCAAGAACGTGTTAAGTCCTTACCCAAAGGCCCTAAAAAATCAACGTGATAGCGGACAACATTGGTATTTTCTGGCACATTCTTTTCAACAGTACTATTGACTTTATACACTTCAGAAAATTGATAACAATGTGGGCAATAAAAAGAGAAAAACTCAACAACATCCGGCGCAGCCGCAACAGGTTTAGAAAGGTTAGTGTACTGTTTTCCTTCAGATATATCAGTAGCAGAAACACTGAATGCTAACACCATACTTGCTAACGCCAGCCAAATTTTTTTCATTTCTCATCGTCTCCTAAAAATTAATACATTGGACTAAGTTGTAAAGGAGGCTCATTTAGTTGCTCCACTTGTCCCTTGAATAAGGCTAATTGTTTAAACCAAAAATCTTGTTCTTGAAACCAAACAAAAGCACGAGGAAAAGCAGGATCATTCCAACGTTTTAATACCCACGCGAGATAATGCACCATTCTCATTGCTCTTAATGGTTCAATCAATGACAATTCACGTAAATCAAAATCTTGATATTCATAATAAGACTCAAGGATCGTATCTAATTGTATAACCTGCTCTTGCCGTGAGCCGTTTAATAACATCCAAAAGTCTTGTACTGCAGGTCCCATTCGGGAATCATCAAAATCAACCATTACAACTTCATCACGCCACAATATATTACCAGGATGGCAATCACCATGTAGCCGTAACATTTGCCATGCAGAGTCCTCTATTCTAGGACGCACATCATGAATAAGTTTATCTATAACCTCTATAAATTGAGGTTTCAGGTTATTAGGAATTAACGCACTACTTTCAAATTCTAATTTTGGCGCTATCAGATATTCTGCAATAGAAACTGTCGGTCGATATTCATAACTCTTTTTTCGGCCTATTTGATGAATACACCCTAATGTGCGTCCAACTTCTTCTAACTGAAATAAATTATCAGTTTCATAGGCTCTTCCCCCTATACTAGGAAAGATTGCAAAATAAAAGCCACCATCAGAAAGATGAACCGTCTCACTATTAATCATTAAAGGAGCAGCAACAGATATCTCAGCCTCCTTTAATGCTAAAACAAACTCATGTTCTTCTTTTATTTGTTCATACGACCAGCGTTGAGGACGATAAAATTTCACCACATAACGTTGTCGATGCTCATCCATAAATTGAAAAACACGATTTTCATAGCTATTTAATTCTGTTAACCCTGACTCAGGATAAAAACCAATTTTAACTAACGCGTCCCAAATGTTGTCAGGTGACAGGCCCTGAAAATTAAATGAGGCAGACATTTCCATTTTCTATCCTGAATTTAATCTTTAATCACACCACGAGCACGTAAAATAGCGGTTTTAAAATCTTCTTCGTAATCTTTTTTTAGTCCTGGTATCACTTCTGTCGGTGCTGAACCACGCATTTTCAGATGGTAAATCAAAATATCATCAGTCAGATCAGATAATTGACCTTTAAAACCCGCTTCATCAGCCAGTTTCTGCAATAATTGAACTAAGTTTAAATCAGAATTTTCTTCCCAAACTGGGTGCAGTAATTCCATAACTTCATTAAGACGGTGACATTTCATACAAAAAATCCTTATTATTAATTACAACAACAAAGTACCAATTATTATCCGATAGAAAAAGGAAACCTCTGTCAATATGCGTAAATATTACGCTTTTTTGATAAAAATTGCTGTCGCTTTACATGAAATCTCATTATGTCGATATTTTTTATTAGTATATCGTCTTTACTTGATAAAAATCGTTCGGAAATTTTAGCCAATTTATTCACAAATATTGAATATGAAAATGAAGAATATTACAGGTGGTATACTTGCGGGTGGTCAAGCAACACGAATGGGTGGCGCTGATAAAGGACTTCAAATTCTACATGGACAGCCTTTATACCGCCATATAGCCCAAAAACTAGCACCTCAAGTTGATAATATACTGATTAGTGCTAACCGCAATTTAGAACAATATCGCCAAAGCCAATATCCTGTTATTACAGATGAAATAGAAGGATTTTCAGGGCCTTTAGCTGGCATGCTCACATTATTAAAGCAAGCCCCAACACCTTGGGTTGCCTTTGTGCCTTGCGATGTTCCCTATTTCCCTCTTAATTTAGTTGAAAAACTCTATGAACAAAGAGGCGAAGCATTAGCCGTTTATGTTGATGATGGTGAAAGAGAACATCCTACCTTAGCACTACTAAATCGTCGTATTATTCCTATGCTAGAAGCTTATTTAGCACAAGGCGATCGAAAATTAATGTTGTTTATGAAGCAAATAAATGCACATCCTGTTTTATTCGCGGATCAAGCAAATGCTTTTATTAATTTAAATACCCCTGACGATATTGAAAAAGCCAATAAATTAAAAAATAGGAATGAAAAATATGGCGCAAGTTGATCTACCCCTTTTAGGGATCACGGCATGGAGTGGAACCGGTAAAACGACATTACTAAAACAACTTATTCCACAATTACGCAAAAGAGAAATTCGCGTAGGCATGATCAAACACACTCATCATGATATGGATGTGGATAAGCCTGGCAAAGACAGCTACGAGCTTAGAAAAGCAGGTGCAGATCAGACATTAGTCGCAAGCCAACAACGTTGGGCATTAATGACAGAAACCCCAGAACTACCAGAATTAGATTTGTATTACCTCGCATCTCGTTTTGATACAAGTAAACTAGATTTAATCTTAGTCGAAGGATTTAAAGGCGAAACCATTCCTAAAATTGCACTTTATCGCCACATCAACGAGCGTGATTTTAATGAATTACTCGATGAGCATGTTATTGCCATCGCCAGTGATTGTGATTTAAGTGTGGACTTTCCACTACTAGATATCAACGCACCCGAAGCTATTGCAGAATTTATTGCAGATTGGCTGAAACAAATGAAATAAAAATGGCCAATAATAAAGCGCCCAATAAAGGCGCTTTATTTTCAATCAAATAGAAGAAATTAAGCAAAAATAATCGCTTGATAAGGCTGAAGGATAAGGTCGCCGTGCGCATTTTTCACTATTGGGCTGTTATGCAAATAGATATCCTTAGCTTTAATGGTTAGTGCCTTT
Organism: Proteus sp. G2673; assembly: GCF_009915125.1. Classification (NCBI taxonomy): domain Bacteria; kingdom Pseudomonadati; phylum Pseudomonadota; class Gammaproteobacteria; order Enterobacterales; family Morganellaceae; genus Proteus; species Proteus sp. G2673. Next base: position 236,327 of record NZ_JAABLT010000007.1, on the reverse strand, counting down.
TCTTCACCACTAAAATTACAATAAATATTGATTGAATTACCTTCATAAGTACGCTTAAAAGCAATCACATTTTCTGGTGAATCTAATGGCAAAAATTCACCATAAATCAAAATATCACTGATCTCTGAATGCCGTCTTAATGCAATCAATTGCTGGTAATAAGCGAAAAGAGAGTGATTATCTTGCGTTTCTTTCTGTGCATTAATATCGACATAGTTAGGATTAACTTTTAACCATGGTTTACCTGTACTAAAACCACTATTTACTTCACTATTCCATTGGAAAGGTGTTCTTGAATTATCACGGCTACGGTCATTAAAGTATTCAATGATTTGCTTATCGCTGTAACCTAATTTCTTACCCCACTCATGTAATTTAAACACATGTAAATCATCATGTTCTTCTAATGTCATCAGGCAATTTGTCATGCCAATCTCTTGCCCTTGATAAATAAAAGGCGTGCCCCGTTGCGTTAATAAAAATGTTGCTAACATTTTGGCACTAATGGGATTAATAGCACCTTTAGGGAGAAATTTATTTAATGAACGAGGTTGATCGTGATTTTCTAAATAAGGCGCTCCCCACCCTACTCTTTGAGTATCTAATTGGCTTTTGATAAATACAGGTTTTAATCTTTCACCTGTAATTGGGTTAATTGTAAATGGCTTTTCATTGCGGATATCTAAATCGGCAATGCTAAAATCAAATACCATAGAGAAATAACCATCTTCGCCGACATAAGCACGTAAATCTTTTTCTGGCACATCAATTTCTGCAACGGTCATACTGTTCACAGGCTTAAAAGTTTTCTCGGCTAATTCAGTTAAGAATTTATCAATACCTGGTTGATTTAAAACCCAAGGCACTAAAGATGCAGTACCATCATCCTTATCAGGTTCAAATTGATATTCAGATAAGGCTTCAGGGGATTTTTTTAAATTACCAATCGCATCAATGCGAAATCCTGCAACCCCTTTTTTGATCCAGACATTTATCATGTCGATAATATCTTTACGTAATTGTGGGTTTTCCCAATTTAAGTCCGGTTGTTCCGGACCAAATGAATTAAAGTACCAACGATTAGTTTTTCCAACACGACTCCAAACAGAGCAATCAAAATAAGTGCGTAAATTATTAGGAGGAGTCGGCTTATCCCATTGTTTAAAAATATAATAATCGTTATATGGGCTATTAGGATCTTCAATTGCCGATTTAAACCATGGGTGCTCATCAGAAGTGTGATTTAATACTAAATCTAATAAAATTTTAATATCACGTTTTTTAGCTTCACTAATCAGTTTATCTAACGCGTTATTATCGCCAAAGATAGGATCGACAACAGAATAATCAGCAATATCATAACCATTGTCTTTCATTGGCGATTTAAAAATGGGGCATAACCAAATAACATTTGTACCGAGTGACTGAATATAATCTAACTTCTCTGTGATCCCTGCTAAATCCCCAACACCATCCCCATTACTATCATAATAACTCTTGGGATAAATTTGATAGACCACTGCTTCTTTCCACCAAGTTTTAGACATATTCACCTCACCAAGGTAATTAGTATATATGGAACTGTTCCATAGTTAATATAAGATACTATAAGCACTAAAAAGGAGGGTAAGGTAATTAACATACTAAAATGTGAAATAGCTCATACTAAAAAAACACAATTACCTCAATAAAAATGGGTTTGTAATAATCATATTAAGATATATTAGGACATCAACGAATTGAAAGGAGCAACAGCATATTCAATGGCCGGGATCCGTGATGTCGCAAAAAAAGCAAATGTCGCAGCAAGTACTGTTTCCAGAGCATTAAATAACAGTGGTTATGTGTCTCAAGCTGCACGAGAAAAAATAAAAAAAGCGGTAGAGGAATTAGATTATATTCCTGATACTTGGCTAAGAAATTTATATCAACAAAAAAGTGCAGTTGTTGGTGTCATTATTAATAGCCTTGAATACCCTTATTTTGCGACAGTAACCCGTTTTATTGAAAATAAACTCGCTGAAAATGGCTATAGCATGATGTTATGTGCAACCCAAAATAGCAAAGTACGTGAGCGTATATTTTTTGATATGCTTAAACGTGGTCAGATCGACGGTATTATTGCAGAATATCTGTTATTGGATGATAGTAAATATCAGCATATTCAAAGACCTGTAGTCACACTAGATCGCCATCTTCGTGATATTCCATTAGTTTGTTCTGATCACCACACGGGGGGTCGATTAGCAGCAGAACACCTTATTCAAAAAGGTTGCAAGAAAATCCTCTATATTGAAGATAACTCAAGTTATTTATCATCAACCCCTTCATATCAAAGCTGTTTAGCCTTTAAAGAAACGCTTATTCAGGCAGGTATTAACCCCATTCCTTGCAAAGTAAATTGGAAAGAAGAAGAGAAAGACTATTTTCACTCTTTCGCAACAAAAATACTTTCTTTGCATACAGATATCGATGCTATTTTTGCTGCTGATATTCCTGCCATGGCATTGTTTAATGAAGCTACAAGGCGAAATATTACCATTCCAGAGCAACTAAAAATTGTTGCTTACGATGGTAGCCCTTGGTTAAATCAAACACTGCGCCAGTTAACCTGTATTGAACAACCCTTTGAAAAACTAGCTGAAAAAAGCGTAGAAGTGATTAGTACATTAATTGAGAATAAAGAAATAACAGATAACGTTTCTGTTATTCCAGTGAAGTTTATTCAAGGTGAAAGTAGTTAGAGCCCCTGTAAAAAATACTTAATTTACCCCTTATAGTTTAAAGGCTATAAATCAAATAAAAAAACGCCAAAGAAAGTTACCCTTCTCTAGCGTTTTAGTGGATTGTGTTTTACGTCGAAACTGAATAAAAGCTATCGTTCTTATTTTGCAGGACGAACCGCAATCACTTCAATTTCTACACGCCATGCTGGATTCGCCAGTTTAGCGATTTGGAAAGTTGAGCGTGCTGGCAGTTGGTCAGTTTTCGAAGCATCAAAGTACTTAGAATAACCATCCATAAAACCTTTAAAGTCCATCTCACCTTTAGTTTCTTCACCACCAACTAGGAAGACTTGCATTTTAACAACGTCTTTCATGTCTAGGCCAAGTTCATTTAAGTGAGTTTTAATTTGTTCTAATACACTGATAGTTTGTTCTTCAGTGTTACCATAAGACGCTAATACGCCTTCTGGTGCATCTGCTGATTTCTTAGCGGGTACTTTACCGCTTAAGAATACAAGGTTGTTACCTGCACTCACTTCAACAGATTCTGAAATAGGCATACCGTTTAATTTATGGTGCACAACACCCTCCGCATTCGCGCTTGCTACACCAAAGATAAAAGGCAGGGCAACAAGTAAACTTTTATAACGCATGAAAACTCCTTAACATGTTTAATTTACAGTAAAACAAGGGGTTATTTACTTCTTAAAGCGATCCATACTAAATGGTGTTGGATCAATAACTGGTTTTTTGCCCGTTACGATATCAGCAGTAACTTCACCTGCTGCTGGGCCTTCGGTCATACCCCATACTGTCGCCGTATTAATGACAAGACCAGGGTATTCTTTAACCTCAGAGATAATTGGTAATTCATCAAATGTTGGGCTAACAACAGCACCCCAACGCTCCACAACTTGTGATTTTTCAAATACTGGGAATTCAGCTTTCATTCTTTGGAATACCGCATCTAAGTGCTCAGTATTTTGTGTTGCTGTTGCAATACGATATTGTTCAAACGGTGTTTTTTCATCTAATTTCCAAGATGTTGGCATCTTGAATGAATTAAACAAGTCTTCACCGATAGAGAATTCTAATGGCAGCTCACCACCACCTAATAGGTGCATGAACTTAGGCCCTAATAAGAAGCTATCTTTCACAATAGAACTGGTGAAAATACGCGGTGCGACAGCATAAGTACCGTCGGCTTGTTCACGGAAGTGAATACCATTCGGTAAATGCACGTTACCACGAGGTGCGCCAGGAACACCTGATACACGTTGTTGTGATAAGTAAACATTCAGCGTTGGAATATCAATGCCCATGTTACCCATAAATAAACGTGACCAAATACCACCAGCAAGAACAACGTGAGATGTTCTAATTGCGCCTTTTTCTGTTACAACATCAGAAATTTTACCACCGGCAGTTTCAATGCCTCTTACCGCGCAGTTAGTATAGATTTTTACGCCAATTTGTTTAGCGTAGCGTGCTAATGCAGGTGTTCCTGTTTCGGGATCAACAGAACCTGAGTCTTCTTCAAAAGCAGCAACTGTCCATGGTGTTTGAGCACCAACAAGACGGTTTGATAACTCTTCACCTTTAATAATGCGAGTATTTAATGGTGTATCAAATCCCGCAGTTTCTTTTGCTGTTTTGATCCACGCTTGAGCTTTATCAAATGCTTTTTCATCAGCAAGCGCTTCTACACGACCTTGTGTACGATAACTAGTATCAGCACCAATTTTCTCGTTCATTCCGCGCCATAAGATTTTCCCGTAATGGTGCAATGGGAAAATTTCTGGTGATGTTTGATAACTAATAATTTGGCTGTATGCACGGCCAGATTGTTCACCGCCAATCTCGCCCTTTTCTAAAATAGTGACACTCATGCCACGTTCTGCAAGGTTGATAGCAGTCATGATACCTTGAATACCACCACCAATAATCACTGCATCAGACTCTTTAGGCAGCGCACCCTCTGTACCTTCGACAAATGATGCTCTAGATTTAGCTTCAACGAATTTGCCATCACGGCGCACCATTGGAACTAATGCAGCACCACCGGCCAAAACCCCCGCAGCACCAACACCTAAAAGCAGCTTTCTCCTTGAAATTTTCATCTTCTACCTCAGTAATGGATTTACCATTTATATTTATAATGTCATTCATTTATTGCCTTAAAATTGAATAATACCATAGTTTATTATATTGTTAATAATTATAATTATTTGTTAACCATTTCTTAGAATAACAATATCCATAGATACAATATGGTTACTTCAATCGTTTTTTTTCATAGAAATTCATCACTCAATGAAATGACAATGAGAACTTTATCTTTATTACATATTGATAAATAATGAGATAATAAGAATGGAATAAGTTTTAAATAGAAAAAGTAATTGTTTAAATAATTAACATTTTGATACAAATAACAAGGAGGGTCTGTAAAAAATTATTTACAAAACAAGCAAAATCGGTAGCACAATTGCATAAATAAAAAGATGATCCTAATCCTGTAATAACCTTATTTTCACAAAATAAGTAAATTCACTTAATAACTGGTTTATTGGTCAGTAAGTAGACGAATATGCTTTTGGGAAAATGCATAGAAAGAGGAGGTTTGAGTTCGAAATAAAGCTAGGTTAAGTCAAAATTTTCAATAAAAAAGCCAGAGCGTTAAACTCTAGCTTTTGCATATTAATATCAAAGTAAGCCGTATTACGTGCTTATCTCATCGTAACAAATTCTTCTGCCGCTGTAGGGTGGATTGCCACAGTATCATCAAAGTCTTTTTTCGTTGCTCCCATTTTCAGAGCCACAGCAAAACCTTGTAGCATTTCATCCATACCAAACCCAATACCATGAATACCAACAATTTTTTCATCGGCACCAACACAAACTAACTTCATACGGCATGGTTGACGATGACGAGTCACGGCACTATACATTGCGGTGAAAGACGATTTATACACTTTAACTTGATCTGCACCATATTGCTCAATCGCTTGAGGCTCTGTTAAACCAACAGTACCAATAGCAGGATGGCTAAATACAACGGTTGGAATATTTGAATAGTCTAAATGTTCGTTAGGTTTGTTGTTAAATAAACGCTCGGATAACCGACGCCCTGCGGCAACAGCAACTGGCGTTAATTCAACCGCACCAGTATTATCGCCAACCGCATAAATTCCTTTTACATTGGTGTTTTGGAATTTATCGACTTTGATATAACCTTTTTCATTTAACTCAACACCCGTTACTGCCAGATTCAAATTATCTGTTGCAGGTTCACGACCAATCGCCCAGATTAAGGTATCAACAATCTGTTCTGTACCATTTTCCAGTTGTAGCGTTAAACTTCCGTCGGCATTTTTAATCACAGCTTTAGGAATGGCATGTGTGTGTAACTTAGGCCCTTCGGTTTCCATCACTTCTAACAGTGTTTCAACAATTAATGGGTCAAAATTACGCAGTGGCGCATGTTTACGCACAAATAAATGAGTTTCACTACCTAAAGCATTTAACACACCAGCAAGTTCAACAGCGATATAACCAGCACCAACAACAGCAACACGTTTTGGTAAAGCTTTTAATTCAAAGAAACCATCAGAATTAATACCATATTCAGCACCTGGAATATTAGGCTGAACAGGACGACCACCTGTTGCAATTAGAATATTATCCGCTGTGATCTTTTCACCATTAACTTCAATAGTATTGGCATCAACAAAACGAGCAAAACCTTGGATAACATCAACTTTGTTATTACCTAAGACACGGTCATAAGATTGATGAATTCGGTCAATATAAGCAGAACGGCTACTGATGAGTGTATCCCAATCAAAACGGTTCACCGTAGTGTCAAAACCATAATCAGGGCCATATTGATGAATAGCTTCAGCAATTTGCGCCGCATGCCACATCACTTTTTTAGGTACACAGCCCACGTTAACACAAGTGCCACCTAATGCTTTCGCTTCAATTAATGCACATTTTTGTCCATACATTGCTGCTCTATTAATTGACGCGATACCGCCACTACCGCCACCGATGGCGATGTAATCGTAATGTTTGCTCGTCATTTATCTGATCCATTTATCTGTAGAAAAATAGGTAACTCACAGTCTAAGCCTTTCATATCATGATATCTATTATGACAAAATTTAAAACATAGCTCGTCAGATTTTAGCTTTTACAGTAATAGACAAAAACAATAATAAAGATACTTATTCTGGTACAACCCACTCAACTAATGTATGTCCAATACCCTCAGGAACTAAGGTTTTATGTAACCAAGGAAGTATTGATTTCATTTGTGATTCTAATTTCCAAGGTGGATTAATCACAATCATGCCTGATGCCGTCATCCCGAGTTGATCACTATCGGGTTTCACTGCTAATTCAATTTGTAAAATTTTACGGATCCCTGTTGCTTCAAGCTCTTTTAACATGCGTTTGATTTGCTGACGATGAACCACGGGATACCAAATCGCATAAGTTCCCGTCGCAAATCGCTTATGACCTTCAACAATACCTTTAACAACGGCAGAATAGTCTTGTTTAAGTTCATAAGGTGGATCAATTAATGCGAATCCACGCCGACTTGGCGGAGGTAACTTAGATTTTAATTGGCCAAAACCATCTTCACGAGAAACTCTAGCTCGCTCATCACGAGAAAATTCTGTGCGTAATAAAGGAAAATCTGTTGGATGTAATTCTGTTAGCATTAAAGAATCTTGTTCTCTTAGCAATTTACCCGCTAACAGAGGTGATCCCGGATAATAACGCAGTTCCCCATTTGCGTTTAATTCTCCAACCGCTTCAAGGTAAGGCAAAATAAGCTCTGGCACTTCTTCTTGCTGCCATAAACGCGCAATCCCTTCTAAATATTCACCGGTGCGAGTCGCATGAGCATTGGTTAATTGATAACGTCCAGCGCCAGCATGAGTATCAAGATAAAGGAAAGGTTTCTCTTTCTCTTTTAAAGACTCAATGATCAGTGTTTGAACAATATGTTTTAAAACATCGGCGTGGTTGCCAGCATGGAAACTATGGCGATAGCTCAGCATTCTTTATCTTCCGTTAGAAATAAGTATAGCTTAGTAATTAATTTACTCTGAAATAGTGATTGAACTCAGTGTATCAGAAAAAGCCGAACTTCTTCATTGAAAGCGAAAGAAACGTTGTGTCTTAGTACCCAACCGTTATGATAAGTCCATATTTCACTTAAGTTTAAATAGGATATTAAAATGAAAAAAGTACTCTTTACCACAATTGCATTAACACTCTCCATTAGCAGTGCGTATGCCAACAGCTCAATAAATGGCTGCGAGATTAAAAAACAAAATATCCAAAAACAGATGGAATATGCGAAAGCACACGGTAATCAATACCGTATCCAAGGCTTAGAGCGAGCATTACAAAATGTTGAGCGCTATTGCACACCAGAAAGAGTGGTTGAAAACACGCGCCTTGAATTACGTGAAAAACAACTTGATATCAAAGAGCGCGAGCTCGAATTAAAAGAAGCACAACTTAAGGGTGATGCAGATAAAATTGCTAAACAAGAAAGAAAGCTAGCTGAAGAAAAAGCAGAATTAAAAGCTATTGAAGAAGAATTAAATCTACTGACAAAGTAGTTATCATCAGTAATTAATGCCTACTCCTTATTTGACTGTGAAACACAGAATAAAACAATAAGTGAGTAGCCATTCTCTTATTAAACCAAACTTAATATCAGAATTGCTGTATTGGTTTTTTATCTTTTATTAAGTACAAGATTACCGACACCTTTTGGCAGAGCATCATCTACACTTAAGCCAGAACAAACAAATAGATCGCTTAAAATAGTGGCTAATGATAAGAAGCATAAGGTGTGTAATAGAAATTAAGCTATGCTATTTTTGAGTAGAAATTATAGTAATGCCACTAATTTATTAAAAATGGACTGATCTAATTAAAGAGGATATATGTCAGAAGAGCAACAACCCAAAACAGAGAACGAAAAAACTCAACTGACTCAGCCACTCAAGAAAGGGCTGGAAAAAGGATTACATGGTGGAAAAAAAGCCATCGGTATTGGGATAAAAATTAGTCATTTCATTACCAATATTCCTTTTATTGCACATCTTATTCGTGCCGCAGAGCGCTTTACTGACAGAATGGGAAATCAGTTTGGTGCTGCTATCACTTATTTCTCATTTTTATCATTAATCCCTGTATTAATGCTTTCCTTTGCCTGTGCCGGTTTTGTTTTAGCCTCAAATCCCGATTTGCTCGCTAAATTAATCACAGGTGTCGCAAATAGCATTGACGATCCAACACTTGCATCTACGGTCCAACAAAGTATTGATACCGCAGTTCGCCAGCGTACAACCGTTGGTTTAACCGGTTTAGCGATTGCTCTTTATTCTGGTGTTAATTGGGTGGGTAATTTACGCCAAGCTATTTTGGCGCAATCACGCCCCGTATGGGAAAGAAACAAAGAAGAGCAAGAGAAAATCTATTTCCGCTATTTTCGTGACTTTTTAGCGCTAATTGGCTTACTTTTTGCGTTAATTTTCACTATTACACTCACATCTGTAGCGGGTTCGGCCCAAAGAATGATTGTTCATATATTGGGATTAGACGGTATTGAATGGCTAACGCCAGTATGGACAACAATAGGTTTAACTATTTCCATTACTGCAAACTATTTACTATTTTTATGGATATTGTGGATCTTACCTCGCCATCAACCCAAACGAATTTCGCTTATGAAAGGCACGCTTATCGCTGCCATTGGTTTTGAAATTTTAAAATCCGTTATGACATGGATGCTACCAAGAATAGCAAGCTCACCTTCAGGTGCTGCATTTGGTTCAGTGATAGGTTTGATGGCTTTCTTCTACTTTTTTGCCCGATTAACACTCTTTTGTGCCGCTTGGATCGCCACTGATGGCCCAAATATGCGCAAAGAACAGTTGGTTGAAACGCAATCAACATCTTAACTTTATGATAAAACTATATGGTTAATTCCCTACATTAACCGCCTATAAATAACGTAATAAGGAAAAACAATGCCATACGTTAATATTAAAATTACACGCGAAGGTGCAACCGCTGAGCAAAAAGAGCAACTCATTGCGGGAGCAACACAACTTTTGGTTGATGTCTTAGGCAAAAATCCAGCAACTACCGTTGTAGTAATTGATGAAGTTGAAACAGATAACTGGGGAATAGGCGGTAAAACAGTAACAGAATTACGAGCAGCAACAAAAAGTAAATAAAAAATTTCTGCAATATAAATAAAGGGTGTCAAGTACACCCTTTTTGCTGATTTATTTTCCTGACAGATAAGGAAGTAACTATGGTTAAATCAATGACTGATGCTTTTCATGCTTTACCTTCAGCAAGCGCTATCTATATTACAGGTGCAGGCATTCAATACCCTTTTGGTATGGCTCACGGATTTGCTGACGAAAGTACCCAGAAAAAATTAACTGTAGATACCCCATTTCGCATCGCTAGTAATACGAAAACCTTTCTCGCCGCTGCTTTTTTACGTTTATGGGAGCAGGATGCTTTATCCCTTGATGATGATATAACTAAATATTTAAGTGCGAATTATCAACAGACATTATTAGAGCTAGGCTATGATCTTAAAACCATTACACTACGCCATTTATTAAGCCATAGCAGTGGATTACTCGACCATGCAAATGAAGCTTACTTTGAAGAAGTGATTAAAGATCCCTCTCATAAATGGACACGAGAAGAGCAAATAGCACACTATGCTCAACAAGGCTTTCCCATTATTCCAGCCGGAAAACGCTTCATTTATTCAGATACTGGATACATTTTGTTAGGTGACATCCTTTCTAAGTTTATGAGAAAAAATATGGCCACCGCCGTTCGTGAATTATTGCATTTTCAAGACTTAGATTTACCACAAACGTGGTGGGAGGGTTTAGAACAACAACCTAAGCATCCTAAAGTACGAGCTAGACAATTTGCAGGTGAACATGAAGGTACTCATATTGATGCATCAATGGATGCTTTTGGCGGTGGCGGGCTTGTGATGACAACCCTTGAGTTAGCTAAATTTACAGCTGATCTCTTCGAAGATAGAGTTTACTTGCATCCATCAACCTTAAAAGAGATGAAATGGCAAGGTTCACATACAGGTGCGACAAATTATCGTTTAGGTCTAATGGCCGAAGAAACTGACCTAGGCACACTTTACTATCACCTTGGTTATTGGGGCTCAGCAGCTTACTACTTACCTGAAAAAAAGATTGCTATTGCAGGTTTTATAACTCAAAGAAATAACCGTGAAGATTTGATTACCATTATTAAAGAAGCATTTAAACGCCTTTAATATCAAAAAAACAAAAAGCCAAAAATGTATCAATAACACTTTTAGCTTTTTGTTTATTTTATCGCGGATATTTTTTCAATATCTGTCTATTTCTGTTCTATTACTATTTCGCTGTTGTTACCACTGACGTTGTTACAGCAGGTGCAGGTGTATTTGCCGTTTCTGGATGAACTTGCTTTTCAAATTGAATACGTAATTCACCTAAATTTACGGTTGGCGTTTCACCACTTTGTGTTAATACAAAAGTAATATCTTCAGATAGAATTCTTGAAAGTTCCTGATTTAATGTCTCTTTTGTTAAACCCGCTAAAAATGCTTGGCGTAAACGTTGATATTGTTCAGGTGGAATATCAATAATATTGCTTTGTTGTGATAACAGACGCTGATTAATTAAAATCGCTGTGCTGGTTTTTGCATAACGTGCAAACAACTGAGTTAACTGCAGCTGTTTCTCTTGTTGCAACTCTTGGTATAACTCATCGCTGATGCCTTGATTACGCAAGCGACCCAATTCTTCTCCCACCCATGATGCTAATGCAGGAATATGCGCTGTGATAGTATCAAGATTTAAAGAACAACTTGCACGTTGATATTGTACTCGGCAATCAATGTTAATCTGAGTGCTGTCTTTTTCCTTACGTTGTTCAAGGCTACGACCTAAATGCACAAAAATCACTTCACGAGCTAAATCACTTAACCAATATTTGTTTAACGTGTCAGAGTCTTTTACTGGCGACCAGTCTAAATCCCAAATTAAAGCAATTTGGTCTTTTACACGCATAGGCTCTTGCACATATAACGTTTCAGGTTTCATATCGGCAAGGACAGGTACTGGAACGGGTGTTACACGCTTTCCTGATAGCGATGAAAAGGCTTGATTAATACTTTCAGTCAATAATCGATTATCAACATTACCTGCAACATAAAGCGTCATCATATCCGGGGTATACCAACGCTGCTGATAATCTGACAACTCTTTAGTATTTACAGATTGATTAACAGGTTTTCCCGGATTGCGGCCTTTTAAATTAGAGCCTTCAAGACGTGAACGCCAGATAGGATCTTCAATGTTAAGAGGAAACGTTGCAATCGGAAGTGGCGATTGAACTGCGTTACGAACCGCATCTTCAGTATATTGTGCGGGTTTAGCAATACCTGCTAACAATGCAAAAGCATCCTTTAACAGCTCAGGCTGGTTGTTCGGTAAACTTAAATTATAAACAGTAAAATCATATGAAACGATCATTGGAGGCAACGGATAGTCAGGATCTAACGCATTTTTCCATAAATTATCGCGTTTTTCTGGTGTTAAACCTGTATTTTCCAAAACGTTGAGTTTGGACACTAAGGATGAAAAACCCGTTTCACTGCTTTTTTCTGACAAAGATCCCGTATTAACTAATAAACGGATCTGTATTCTATCATTTGGGCGTTGCGGTGTTTGTAAGATTTGCCACTGAAAGCCATTTGCTAGTCGCCCTTCTTGCCAAGCAGGATCAGGCTGTAAAGCCTCCGCTTGAACTTGGCAAACAACAGCGCCAAACATAACGCTTCCCAATAAAATTCGTGTCATTACACCCTGCATGTGAACCTCTATTGTATTAATCCTTGGTATTAAACCACTTATGAGGTTTAACAATAAGTGCCAAAAGACATGTTAGATGTTGGATATCTATTTTTTGTATTATCATTCTTTATCACCACAGAAACATGAAATAAAATCACTATAGTGATTAGACTCATTATGGCGTAAGAAGGTTCAGACCTTCGGCAATTTTTGATCAGATTTTTGATGATTATATCCTTTAACCAGCAAACCAATCTCATCATCACAATGTGATTTTGGACAAGATAACGCTGAAACTTGGCTATCTTTATTGAGAGTGACGGCAATTTGGCGTAACGGTTTTACAACAATACGATTAATACACCAACTAATAGCAACCGTTAGAATAAGCCCCATCAACAGATATGTTGTTAGCATTAATGCAACAGTATTACTGGTAAAACGATAAAAACGATTTGTGTCAGCCTGTAAAATGAGATGACCACCATAGGACTTATCATCTGTTGAAGTAATACCTAAAGGCTGTAAAGGAATAACAGCTTCAACGGGAATACCAAAAAGCCAACTTGAGAATTCAGAGACTTCTTTCTTAGGTGCAAAATCTAAATTCATCACTTGCACATTTTCAGGTTGCATAACAATCGCTTTACCCAAAATACCCGTCGCTTTTAGTGCAACTATTTGTTGTTTAGCATCATTCAAATCTGATCGTAACAATGCATCAGCGAGTGGTTGCTGAATACTGACACCGGCATTAAAAAGCTGATTTTGATAATCTTCGCGGCGTTGATCAATCAAATAAACAAGTTGAATACTGATAAAAATAGCAATAGTCACCAACGTAACGCCCGCAACAGCGGCCATCTGTTTTATTGTTAATGAATGTTTAAGATGAGGTTTCATCGTTGCTATTTCCGGTAACCATGCTTGAACAAAGGGGATTATACTGTATTTTTTCGATTATGTATCACTCTCAATAAAGAAAATAACATTATAAAAAGCGCTTATCCATTAAAATGGAAGTAGATAAATATATAATAATTATTATTTGAGTATAGTTATAAGATAAAAATAGTAAAATAAAAATAAAACCTTACTCTCTTCTTATTACTTACAACTAATCTACTTTATTTTAATAAAAAGATACAATTCACTAAAAAATACCAAAGTATATAAAATTAAACTCTGAAAACCCCTTATTTTAAAGTTAGAATACAATACTAAGCGTAATGTACTTCTTAATAAAAAACATTATTTCCCTTTAATATCATTGAGGTTTACATTTTAAAAGCTCACATAAATATAATATTTTATATTTATAAGATTATTATTAGATTATTTAGTTAAAATTTATTAAACATTATTAATGAAAAAAATAAGAACAATATAAATAAGTATATTGTTCTTATTTAATGAGATAAATTTATTTTATTTAAACTATCACGCTATCTTGCTCCACCGCAAAACAAGCAATAAGTTGGCCATTATAATCTTTTAAAGTTGGCTGTAATTGACTGCATGGCCCAAATGCACGACGGCAACGAGCTGCAAAAGCACAACCTGGTGGTGGATTTAACGGGCTTGGTAATTCTCCCGTTAATTTAATACGCTCTCGTCTTAATTCAGGCGTCAATCTTGGGGTTGCTGATAACAATGCCTGCGTATAAGGATGTTGCGGATTTTCAAAAATTTGAGCTTTTGTTCCTTTTTCAACACAACGTCCTAAATACATTACAATAACTTCATCTGCAATATGCTCAACAACCGACAGATCATGAGAAATAAAAACATAAGAAAGTCCCATATCTTGTTGCAGATCCATCATCAAATTCAGTACTTGAGCACGAACTGATACATCCAGTGCAGAAACAGGCTCATCCGCTACCACAATGTCTGGATCAAGCATCAAACCACGAGCAATAGCAATACGCTGACGTTGACCACCAGAAAACATATGTGGGTATCGACTATAATGCTCTGTCTTTAATCCCACTTTAGCCATCATTGATAATACTTTCTCTTTACGTTCAGAGGCATTCAATGTTGTATTGATCAATAAAGGCTCTTCTAAAATTTGCCCTACTTTTTTACGCGGGTTTAATGATCCATAAGGATTTTGAAATACAATTTGGATCTTTTGGCGGCGCAATTTCTCTGCTGATTTATCTTTGATCAACAGATTTTGCCCACGGTAAGAAAGCTCTCCTGAAGTAGGAATTTCAATCATGGTTAATAATCGACCTAATGTCGATTTTCCACAACCTGATTCACCAACAACCGCCAATGTTTTACCGCGCTCTAATTCAAAAGAGACACCATCAAGCGCTTTCACTGTTCTCTCTTTTGAAAACAGCCCGCCTTTTA
This sequence comes from Proteus sp. G2673, assembly GCF_009915125.1. Lineage (NCBI taxonomy): Bacteria > Pseudomonadati > Pseudomonadota > Gammaproteobacteria > Enterobacterales > Morganellaceae > Proteus > Proteus sp. G2673. The sequence continues at coordinate 221,308 of NZ_JAABLT010000007.1, read as the reverse complement.
CGCTGTAATACTTGGCTAAATTGACCGCCTTTAATAAGGGAGTAGTGACATTTGGATTAACTTCAACCATGAGTAGGTCTCCCTGTATTATCTAACGGTGTATGGCATTTCACGCGATGTGTTCCCAATTCTCTTAAAGCAGGTTCAGTTTTATAGCATTCATCATGAGCATAAGGACAACGTGGATTGAGTAAACAACCTGTTGGTCGATCATAGCGTCCCGGTACAACGCCCGATAACGATGCTAATCGCGCTTTATTACTCGCGAACTCCGGAAGTGCTCTTAATAATGCTTGTGTATAAGGATGGCGAGGCGCTTTAAAAATTTCTGATGCTTTTCCGGATTCCACCACTTGCCCCGCATACATCACAATAATGGTGTCGGCAGCTTCTGCCACTAATGCTAGATCATGGGTGATCAACACTAACGCCATATTTTCTTGTTTTTGTAAATCAAGCAAAAGCTCTATAATTTGAGCCTGAATAGTCACATCCAGTGCCGTAGTCGGTTCATCAGCAATCAATAATTTAGGGCGACAAGCGATTGCCATTGCGATCATAACACGCTGACTCATTCCCCCCGAAAGCTGGTGTGGATAGATATCTAAGCGAGAAGCTGGATCAGGAATACCCACCAGCGTTAAGAGGTCGATAGCACGCTGCTTACGTGTTTTACGACTTCCTCCCTGATGTACTTTTAACGCCTCCATAATTTGATAGCCAACCGTAAAGCAAGGATTCAAGCTTGTCATCGGATCTTGGAAAATCATCGCAACATCAGCACCAACTAAATTGCGTCGCTCTGATTCAGAAATTTTCATCAGATCTCTACCATCAAAATAGAGCTCTTGTGCACTCACTCGCCCAGGGAAATCAATAAGCCCCATAATCGCTAATGAGCTGACTGATTTACCTGAACCTGATTCCCCTACAATACCGACCACTTGCCCTTCTTCAACTTGATAGCTAATTCGGTCTACCGCTTTAAACGGAGTATCTTCATCACCAAAGTGAACAGATAGTTGATTAATATTTAGTAATGCCATGTTCTTACTCCGTTACTGCTTTAATTTCGGATCAAGCGCATCTCGTAAACCATCACCCATTAAGTTAAAGGCTAATACGGTAAACAAAATCGCCAAACCAGGAAACGTCACAACCCACCATGCACTTTGTGTAAACTGCAACACATCAGATAACATGGTTCCCCATTCAGGTGTTGGTGGCTGTGCGCCCATGCCTAAAAAGCCCAATGCCGCCATATCTAAGATTGCATTAGAAAAACCGAGAGAGGCTTGAACAATTAAAGGTGCAAGGCAGTTAGGTAAGATATTGATAAACATTTGACGCAGTGAACCTGCACCAGCAACGCGAGACGCAATAACATAGTCACGGTTTACTTCAATCAAAACAGCAGCTCGTGTTAATCGGACATAATGCGGTAAGGCGACAAAAGTTAATGCAATAGACGCATTAACAATAGAAGGCCCAAAAATGGCTACCAACACTAATGCTAATAATAAACTGGGTAATGCCAGCATAATATCGACCACTCGCATAATGCCGATATCCACAAGTCCACCGAAATAACCCGCCACCAGTCCTAGAATAATTCCTAAAATAAGTGATAGTACGACAACGATACAGCCAACTAATAACGAAAGGCGAGCACCAAACATTAAGCGAGAAAGAATATCCCTGCCAACATCATCAGTACCTAGAATAAATTGCCAACTTCCCCCTTCTTGCCAAACAGGAGGCGCTAATAAGAAATCACGAAATTGCTCATTCGGTGCATGAGGTGCAAGAAAGCCTGCAAATAGCGCAATCAGCAACATAATCACGATATAAATTAATCCAACAACTGCGCCCTTATTTTGTTTAAAATAGTGCCAAAATTCTTGGAAGGGTGTCATGGGAGCCGGTGCATTGATGACCGGTGTAACTTTATTTTCAGTCATTATGCATTCCTTATTTTTTATGGCGAATACGTGGATTCACAATGCCATAAAGAACATCAACCAACAGATTGACAAAAATAATCATCGTTGCAATTAACAGCACACCACCTTGAACTACGGGGTAATCTCGTCGTTGTAAGGCATCAATTAACCAGCGCCCTAATCCCGGCCATGAGAAGATGGTTTCTGTTAAGATTGCGCCAGCCAGCATTGTCCCAACTTGTAATCCAATTACAGTGACAACAGGTAACATCGCATTGCGTAGTGCGTGGATAAGAATAACGCGAGCACGACTTAAGCCTTTTGCTCTAGCAGTACGAATATAATCTTCACCTAATACTTCAAGCATTGAAGAACGTGTCATACGCACTATCACAGCTAAAGGAATGGTTCCTAATACAATGGCAGGTAAAATAATGTGATGGATAGCATCAATAAAATCCCCTTCTTCACCCCAAATAAAGGTATCAATTAGCATAAATCCGGTAAGAGGATTACTGTCATCTAAAAAGACACTATCAGCGAGGCGGCCAGAAACAGGGGTTAAGTCTAATTTTACAGACACTAACATGATTAACATGATCCCCCACCAGAAGATGGGCATAGAATAACCGGCTAATGACACACTAATCGCAGTATGATCAAAAATAGAGCCACGTTTCACCGCAGCTAAAACACCTACGGGAATACCGACTGAAACCGCGAAGATCATGGCACAAACGCCAAGTTCTAAAGTGGCTTTAAAACGTGGTAAAAATTCATCCCAGACGGGAATGCGGCTTTTTAACGAAATACCCAAATCACCATGAAAAATACCATTTAGGTAATTGAGGTATTGTTGCCATAACGGCTTATCCAAGCCTAATTCTGCCATTAAATAAGCATGTCGTTCTGGAGAAAGTCCACGCTCACCCGCCATAATCATGACCGGATCACCGGGAATAAGATGAACGAAAATAAACGTCAGTAATGTAATTCCGATAAACGTAGGGATCACAAGTCCCAAACGTTGAAGGATAAATTGCAGCATATCCTAATTCTCTTTTCAAACATCAGCTAAAAGATAGCGCTGATAAATCAGAGGAAAGTCCTCTGCGCTCACAGTGTACTGAATGTATTCGTTATTATTGAATAGCGGTGTCTTTCATCAAGAAAGACACCGTACTTAAAGCAACCCAACAATTAGGTATTGCTCTTATTTAAGAGAGACATTCTCGAAGTGATGTTTGCCTAATGGATCAACCACGTAGTTTTCTACTTTTTTACTCACTGGTTCATAAACAGTCGAGTGAGCAATAATTAGAGCAGGTGCTTGATCATGCATCACAACTTGAGCTTGTTTGTAGAGTTCAACACGTTTGTCGTGATCGGCGGTGATCCGTGCTGGTTGGATCAGATCTTCAAATGGCTTATAGCACCATTTTGAATAGTTCGAACCTTGCTCTTTTGCTGCACAACTAAATAGCGTAGCGAAGAAGTTATCTGGATCCCCGTTATCGCCTGTCCAACCCATCATAACCGCTTGGTGTTCACCGGATTTAGCACGTTTGAGATATTCACCCCACTCGTAACTTACTATTTTGGTTTTAACGCCAATTTTTTCCCAATCCGCTTGTACCATTTCAGCCATACGACGTGCATTTGGATTATAAGGACGTTGTACTGGCATTGCCCATAAATCGATGGTAAAGCCATCAGCAAGGCCCGCTTCTTTTAGCAGTGCTTTAGCTTTTTCAGGATTATATTCATAATCGACGATATCATCGTTATAACCCCACATTGTTGGTGGAATAAGATTTTTCGCTTTCTGGCCAGCACCTTGATAAACCGCTTCAATAATGGCGTCTTTATTCACAGCCATACTTAATGCTTGGCGAACTTTTTGGTTATCCAGTGGTTTTTTCTCGACGTTAAACGAGATATAACCCACATTTAAACCGGGTTGTTCTAACAAATTGATATCGCTATTTTGTTTCATCTTCTCAATATCAGCAGGATTTGGGAAAGGCATTACCTGACACTCACCTTTTTGCAGTTTTGCATATCGTACAGAGGCATCAGGTGTAATAGAGAAGACTAAACGGTCAATATCTGGTTTTTTACCCCAATATTGGTCATTGGCTTTATAAAGAATACGAGAATCTTTTTGATATTGCTGTAATTGAAAAGGCCCTGTACCGATAGGCTCGAGATCTACTTTCTCAGGTGTACCTGCTTTCATCATATTATCCGCATATTCAGCAGATAATATGGATGCAAAGTCCATCGCCATATCAGCAATAAAAGGGGCTTCTGAACGAGTTAGAACAAAACGAACGGTATGATCATCAACTTTCTCGATCTTCTCGATCATGTTGTTCATATCCATTCCTGAGAAGTATTCATAACTTCCGCCAGAAACTTTATGGTAAGGATGTTTTGGGTCCATTTGACGCATAAACGTGTACATCACGTCATCCGCATTAAATTCACGGGTAGGCTTAAAGGTCTTACTACTATGCCAATTCACCCCTTTACGCAAATGGAAGGTATACACTTTTCCATCATCGCTCACATCCCAGCTTTCAGCTAAGCCCGGAATAATTTCTGTTGTACCCAGTTTAAATTCAACTAAACGGTTATAAATAGGCACTGAACTTGCGTCATAGGTTGTTCCAGAGGTAAATAACTGAGGGTTAAATCCTTCAGGTGAACCTTCAGAGCAATACACCAATGTTTTGGCCTGTACACCCGCAGAAACAGCGAATGCAAGCAATCCAATTGTGGCGGTCAAAATTCCTGTCTGTTTTTTGGAGCTTTTCATCATTACTCTCCGAAATTGTTCTGTTGTGTTTTGGTTTCCTATTTAAAAACGGAATACCTTTTTATTTTGTCATTGTTCAATTAACCAACTGTATTCCCTTACGTCAATAAGGCATTAGAAGGTAAAAAGAACTCTTTATAAACACAAATGAAACAAATATCGAACAAACTCAGAATAAAAAAATAAGTATCTGGCTAATATCTAGTCAAAAAAACCACATATTAAAAAATCCTTAAGTGAAATAACTGTTTTAAAAAAAGCCATAATTTGTGATTGAACGCTTAAATATTAAACGAATATATTGAAATGAAACAAAGAAATGGATGATTTATTCTGTTAGCCCTAAAAAATAACACCACACATAGAAGATAATCAGTGCAATACTAAGCTAACTTAAAAAGAGAAAAATGCCTTTTTCTCTTTTTAACTACTAGAATGCTATATAAGCCAATAATATATAGTTATTTATCAAATGATTTACAAAATCAATAGTAAAAAATATAAGATAAACCACCAAAATCAGAAGTTAAATTGGGCGTTGAAATTAAACTGTGATCCTGTTGCTTTTCTACTAGAAGGGGCCGATAACGGTATGCTCCATATTAACTGATAACTCAGCTGTTTAAAGCTTCCTTCTAGCCCTGTTGCTGCACCAATCAAATATTTATTTTTATTATAAAAAACGTTTTTTCTCTCTTCAGAGACGGAACCATAATCTATTGCAGAGAATAGCATTTGGTTATTAAAGGGTGTAAGCCAAGTGACCTTGTGTCGGGAAACAAACTGATTTGCATCAGAATAACCTTTGCCTGACTCAAAACCATACACACTATATAAACCGCCGATATTTGCTTTATCAAGTAACCCATCAATATCCGATCGAGTTAGTTGAAACAGTATTTCTGGCTGATAAAAAAATAACTGTGAATTAATTTTAAAAGGAATTAACACTTCTAAATTAATATTAAAAATTGGCACACCATTAAGCGAATCTATCGGAGAAAGTTTAGCGCCAGGAATAAAAACGCTCTGCTTATAATTAAATTTAGTATTAAGATAACCCCCTCTCATAAAACGATAATTTTGCTCAATACCCGCATTAACATAAGGGCTACGACGCTCATGTACTGATAAGCGATAGCCTGACATTTCATTTCGGTAAGTGTAATACTGAATTCCCCCTTTTAAAGTCACTGTACGCTGCGTTGAGGGTCTAAACTGGCGCTGGATCTCAAAGGAAAGAAGTTGTTGACGCGTTTTTTGTAACTTTTTTGTCGTTTCCGATATTCTACGGTTTGATCCAATGTTATAACCAAATAATGTCGCACGCCAATAATGATAAGGTACCTGCCATAAAAAGATCTGCTTTTTGATACCTCTTGATTTTAAGGTATCAAGTTGACTTGAAAGAATAACCATTAATGTGTCATTAAGTTGCGCTAAATTACCAAAGCTTAACCTTGTCGTACCAAATAGATCTCCGTAAATTTTTTGCTCTTTATTATCAATCGATACCGAGCCTGCGACTGTCCTTTTTCCAACTTGAGAAAGAGAAATAATTGACTCATTTTCTTTTGATGATGGTTCTATCTGAATTTTGACATTACTTTTAGGAATGGTTTTGAAATTTTCAGCGCCCTGTTCAATATCTTTAATATTTAAAATATCGCCTTTTTTTATAGGCATCGCCTGTGAGATCAAATAGTGTTTATCTGTCGACGTTTTAGAAACAATGTCTTGTACTTTCCCGACATTTAATGTGATATCCAATACCTCGTCATCAGCATAAAGATCAACGTTACCCACTTCACTCGTCACATAGCCAGCATCATAAAGCATCGCATTAAGAATATTGATATCTTGTTCTAATAATGATTGCGAATGACAATGCCCTATTAATGCTGCTTGCCATTTCGCCACTTGGCGTTGTAATGATGGAGAAGAAAACTCCTCCAAATGATGAATTTTTACCTGTTTGATTGAAAAACATGGCAAAGAAGGCGTGACAAACTCCATTTTATTTTGTTGCGCTAAATTCACTAAAGAGACACTGTCATTTTGTTGTAGTAAGTCATCTCTAAGTTGTGTCTCTGTTGGTAAATCTACTGGTACGGAAAGATCAATATGACTTTCATTCGCTACAGAGAAAAAGGCACAACACCATAAAATACAGTAGATTAGAATAGACAACTCAATACGCATTCAATTTACACTCTTATACAGGGAATAGGAGTGTTATGTATATGTAAAGAGAAACAAAAAAGATTTATAAAAAACGTCTTTTACCTAGATAGGTGCCAATAATGCAACCATGCCTATCTATCAGAAAGTAAAAAGAGATGATTGATGAAGAGATGCCCAAAACGACAAAACCCCGCTTTAAAAGCGGGGTTTCTTAATATGGTCGGCGAGAGAGGATTCGAACCTCCGACCCACTGGTCCCAAACCAGTTGCGCTACCAGGCTGCGCTACTCGCCGAAAACGAGGTGCATCTTACTGCCAGAAACCCACTCCGTCAATACTTTTTTAGTATCACCTGACTGTTCGTACGGTTTTCGACCAAAATAGTTGATTTTTAACTTTTTTATCATAAACAAGAGGTGATTTTTAGCGTTACTGTAACAAGCTTAGCTTTCTTTCTTCGCTTTACTATGGCTTTCTTTACGTTATCTATAAAATATGAAAAAAAATAACAAATTTATTCTTAATTATTATCGTCTAATTAGTGTACTTTTTATATAATTCGATTATGTCAAATAAGGTGGGTAATTTAGAGAATGAAACAATGTTGGTTGGGTGTCGCATTACTTTTATTGTCAATCACACTTCCAGCTCAAGCATCTACAGTTCATGCTTGCCGAGTGTACTTTAAAGAAGCGGATAAATTTATTCAGTACATTTCTGAAAGAGAAGATCTAAAACATAATATGCCGGAGATTAAGGCTAACTTCGAGCAAAGCAAAAAACAGATAATGACAGCACCTCAAGCAGAACAAAAAGTTATATGTGACAAGGAAATGCAAGAGCTTAATAGTTTGAATAAAATGTTTGGCCCTAAAGAAGAAACAGCTTTACATAAATAATCAAATAGATAATGACTAAATATAATTACTTATTTATTATTTAGTCATTAATTTTTATATTAATTCTTATTTTCATGATTATTATTCGCAGTTGTATTTTCCAATCTTTTTATACGTTCCTTAGGTGAATTATCACTTTTATCATCACCTTGAGTATAATAATCATATGGTAATAATAAAGTATCTAATACGGCACTAAAAGGGAAATCGAGAATAACCAGTGGCTTCATTGCCCATCCGGTTTCATCATCTTTTAACATTGTCATGTTATTTTTTGTCCCTGAATAAAGTTCTTTATTCGGGCCAGCATGAGTCATAACACTTGAGCAACCTGTCAGTAATGTCGTCAAAAATGTAACTAATGTTAAATTTTTACTTGTCGTTCTGAATATCATAGGGCACCTATAAAACGAGAGCTGTAATCAACGCTTTTTATCATATAGTTAAACCTGTTTTCTCTTACAGGACAAGAGAAAGATGATATAAAAAAGCTTAATTTTTTAGTCAGTAAATAAATAGTTCTAGTGTAAGAAAGTTTCATTTTCTCTAATTAAAAAAATCATAATAATATTATTAATGATTATGTTTTGATGATATTAAAATTCAACCTTCATTATTTTAAATTAACACTTTAACGCTATATTTATCTTTCTTGTTAGTTTGATCTCTATATATGTTGAATCTGTGCGATAAGACACAGCGACTTTCATTATTCTTTGCCAAAATAGGTTTATCGTTTTAGCTCAAATTTCTTCTTTTTTTATTTTTTGGGTACAGGATCTTTTTTATGAGTGATATTGCATTAACAATGGTGATGTTGTCATTAGCAGGCGCTCTAGGTCTTTGGATTGGCAATATCAAAATTTATCGGGTTAGCCTAGGAATAGGCGGTGTTCTTTTTGGTGGAATTATTATTGGCCACTTTGCTCAGCGCTATAATTTCTTACTTAATGCACAAACTCTTCATTTTATTCAAGAATTTGGGCTTATCCTTTTCGTTTATACTATTGGTATCCAAGTCGGTCCTGGTTTTTTCTCCTCACTACGTGTTTCGGGCTTAAAACTAAACGCCTTTGCTATCCTAATTATTCTTCTTGGTTCAATCATAACCGCGTCTATTTATCATCTATTTGATGTTCCTTTACCTATTATTTTGGGTATTTTTTCTGGTGCGGTTACCAATACCCCTTCTTTAGGGGCAGGACAACAAATACTGACTGATCTGCATGTCGACCCAGCATCAGTGGGACAAATGGGGATGGGCTATGCCATGGCTTACCCTATGGGGATCTGTGGCATTCTGCTAGTCATGTGGCTTATTCGTGTGTTCTTTAAAATCAACATTGATGAAGAAGCAAAAGCCTTTAGCAACCAACAAAACAACACTAAAGATGCACTACATACCATTAATATTGCAATTAAAAACCCCAATCTAGATGGCTTATTAATGCAAGATATTCCTCTGCTCAATGAAGATGCCATTGTCTGCTCTCGCTTAAAGCGTGGAGATAATATTATGGTACCTATGCCATCAACAATTATTCAGTTGGGAGATTTACTGCATATTGTGGGTTCAAAAGAAGATCTCAATAAAGTACGCCTAGTACTTGGTGAAGAGGTCGATGCTTCACTTTCAACATCAACAAATTTATTGCAATCAGTACGGATCGTTGTAACAAATGATTCCGTGCTCAGTAAGCGTTTAAAAGATCTGGATCTTAAAAGAAAATACGATGTTGTCGTGACTCGATTAAACCGCGCAGGTATCGAACTTATTCCAAGCAATAATAGTATGTTACAGTTCGGGGATATTCTTAATGTCGTTGGGCGCCCTGAGTCTATTGAAGCCATTACAGCCCTGTTAGGTAACGCTCGTCAGAAATTAGAACAAGTTCAAATGCTTCCTGTTTTTATTGGTATCGGTTTAGGGGTTTTACTTGGCTCTATTCCTATTTTTATTCCTGGTATTCCTGTGGCACTTAAACTGGGATTAGCTGGTGGTCCCCTTGTTGTTGCCTTAATTTTAGGACGTATTGGTACATTTGGTAAACTCTATTGGTTTATGCCTCCAAGTGCTAACTTGGCATTGCGAGAGCTCGGTATTGTCATGTTTCTTGCGGTGGTAGGATTAAACTCTGGCGGTGAATTTGTCGAAACATTAATTGATGGTCAAGGCTTGAGTTGGATTGGCTACGGCATTTTGATTACGTTATTACCGCTATTGATTGTTGGGGTGATCGCCAGAGTCTTCTTTAAACTTAATTATTTAAGCCTCTGTGGAATGTTAGCAGGTTCAATGACAGATCCGCCTGCATTAGCCTTCGCAAATTCAATTCATAGCTCAAGTGGGGCAGCCTCACTTTCCTATGCTACAGTTTATCCCTTGGCTATGTTTTTACGCATCGTAACACCACAATTAATGGCACTGATTATATGGACTTTGTAGTGAAAATAATAAATATATTAAATAATTGAACCGAAGTTGTTATCAAAATCTATATTTAGCTTAGCAGAGTGATAATTAAGGCAATGAATAGCCCTTATTTAAGCCATAGATTTTATAAATGTCTGTTTTAATAGTTCTCGTGCTAAGAAATTTAGATTGAGACGGATTACTAAATTTTTAGTAATCAATTTCTTTCCGTCAAACTTATGCTCAAAAGTCCTCGTTATTGTCTTTGCCCCTTCTTCTCGCTGAAGGGGCATTTTTATTAGATATTCACTGGCTGATAGATGTTCTCGATTTCTTCAGCCAGAATTTTTATTCCTTTCTCTATCAATTCAGGCTCTGGTACATAATTCATTCTCATACATTGATGAGCATGATCCCATGAATCTTCTAATCCCGGAAAGAAGTAATGTCCCGGCACCATTAATACACCACGTTTTTTCAAACGACGGTAAAGCTCTTCACAAGAAACCGGTAAATCTTTAAACCAAAGCCATAAAAATATCGCACCTTCAGGCTTATGAATAAGACAACGCTCTTCAGGTAAATAACGACGAATAATATTAATAGTTTCAAGTACTCGTTGATGATAAAAAGGCCCTATCACATCTTGAGATAACCGCATTAAATCATCGCGTTTTAACATTTCTAATGCCATTGCTGGTCCAATTCCACCAGGTGCGAGACTAATAATGCCGTTAACATTTGTAATGGCTGAAATCAGTTCTTCATTGGCAATAATAATGCCACAACGTGCCCCCGGTAAACCTAGTTTAGACAGACTCATACAGAGAATAGTATTGTCATTCCAACGAGGTGTTGCTTGAGTAAAAATAATACCCGGAAAAGGAACACCGTAAGCATTATCTATAATCAGAGGAATATTATGTCGTTTAGCTAAAATCTCTAGCTTTTCAACTTCGTCATCTGTAATCACATTACCCGTTGGGTTTGTTGGTCTTGAAACACAAATAGCCGCAATATCATCACTAATTTCAAGATGAGCAAAATCCACATGATATTTAAATTGCCCATTCGGCAACATTTCTATTGTTGGCTTATTCGCAACAAACAGATCTTCTTCTAATCCAGAATCAGTATAACCAATGTATTCAGGCGCTATAGGGAAAAGAATTTTTCGTTTTTTCCCATCTTTAGTTGTGCCACCTAATAAATTAAACAGGTAGAAAAAAGCACTTTGGCTACCATTGGTTAATGCAATGTTTTTCGCCGAAATATTCCAACCCAGCTTCTCTTTTAAGCATGTCGCCAACGCTTGTAACATAGCATCTTTGCCTTGCGGACCATCATAGTTACAAACTGCATCACTTAACGTACCATTTTCTGTCATCTCTTTAAGTAATTGACGAAAATAGTTGTCCATTTCAGGAATATGCGCAGGATTACCACCTCCCAACATCACGGCACCCGGTGTCCGTATTCCTTCATTTAAATCTTGCATCAAGCGAGCAATGCCTGAGTGCTGAGCAAATTTTTGCCCGAATTGTGATAATTGAGTCATCTTTGCAGGTATCTTCTATGTTGCTTTCTCGTTAAGAAATACCATACCGCGAGCTTTAATCTGCATCAATAGTTATAATGGAAATGATAAAATAGGAATATTAATACAGATTTAAATATTGAAATATAAAACCAATAATTTCTTAAATTAAAGATAACTCAACCCACATTTTAATTTTTATTGGTGTTTTCACTCTCTTCTTGGCGACAAAAACAGGAGAGAATATGGTCATTCACCATACCAACAGCTTGCATAAAAGCGTAGCAAGTTGTTGTACCAACAAATTTAAAACCTTTTTTCTTTAACGTTTTTGCCATTTTATCTGAGATTTCAGTGGATGCAGGTACTTGGGATATATCATCCCACTGATTAACAATTGGCTTATTATCAACAAATTGCCAAATAAACTGGCTAAAATCCTCACCTTGCCCTTCCATTGCCATAAAAACACGCGCGTTATTAATAATGGCGTTAATTTTTCCTTGATGACGGATAATAGCGGGATCTTGTAATAAAGCTTCGACATCTTTCTCTGTCATTTTGGCAATTTTTTCAGGTGAAAAACCAAAGAAACAGCGACGATAACCTTCTCTTTTTTTGAGTACGGTATACCAAGATAGCCCAGCTTGTTGGCCTTCAAGGCAAATCATTTCGAAAAGCTTGTATTTATCTCGTTCAGGTTTTCCCCATTCATCATCGTGATATGCCAAATATTCAGGATCATTGGTTACCCAATCGCAGCGTTGTTTACTCATTCACTCATTCCTTGTTATCAATAACTTTCAATAGCATCACTTATATACTGTATAAATATACATGTAAATAGGTAAAAAAATTCAATCTAATTCTTTGAGCATAGTCATAAAGTCAATTAAAGGATTATTTTTTTGATCGAGGGAAAATTGCCCGCATTCCTTGCTGTATATCTTTCGTCTAGAAGGTATACTGAAACCTTTCTTTTTATTCTATGTATCGCCATGCGGATATAACATGCAAAAGTTTGATACCAAAACCTTTCAAGGTCTTATCCTGACACTACAGGATTACTGGGCTCGCCAGGGCTGTACCATTGTCCAACCATTAGATATGGAAGTGGGCGCAGGCACATCACATCCAATGACTTGTTTACGAGCATTAGGCCCAGAGCCTATCGCTGCGGCTTATGTACAGCCTTCACGTCGTCCAACAGACGGACGTTACGGTGAAAACCCTAACCGTTTACAGCACTATTACCAATTCCAAGTTATCATTAAGCCATCGCCTGATAATATTCAGGAGCTTTATCTTGGCTCATTAAGAGAGTTAGGTTTAGATCCTACAATCCATGATATTCGTTTTGTGGAAGATAACTGGGAAAACCCAACACTGGGTGCTTGGGGCTTAGGCTGGGAAGTTTGGCTCAACGGCATGGAAGTCACGCAGTTTACCTATTTCCAACAAGTGGGTGGATTAGAGTGTAAACCGGTTACAGGTGAAATCACTTACGGCTTAGAACGTCTTGCCATGTATATTCAAGGTGTTGATAGCGTTTATGACTTAGTTTGGTGTGATGGCCCATTAGGTAAAACCACCTATGGCGATATCTATCATCAAAACGAAGTTGAACAATCAACTTATAATTTTGAATACGCAGATGTAGACTTCTTATTCTCTTGCTTTGAGCAATATGAAAAAGAAGCTCGTGAGTTGTTAGAATTAGAAAAACCTCTGCCTCTACCTGCCTATGAACGTATTTTAAAAGCAGGACACACTTTTAATCTATTGGATGCACGTAAAGCTATCTCTGTAACAGAGCGTCAGCGTTATATTTTACGTATCCGTACTTTAACCAAAGCGGTTGCTGAAGCATATTATGCTTCTCGTGAAGCGCTTGGTTTCCCTATGTGTAAAAAGTAAGAGGCTATCATGACAACTGAGACTTTCCTCGTGGAAATCGGCACAGAAGAATTACCGCCGAAAGCGCTTCGTTCTTTAGCCGAATCTTTTGCTGCTAATTTTACTGCAGAGCTGGACAACGCCAATATCACTCATGGTGATGTATCTTGGTTTGCAGCACCTCGCCGTTTAGCCATTAAAGCCGCTAATATGGCGAAATCACAAGCAGATAGAACCATCGAAAAACGTGGCCCTGCAATTGCTCAAGCATTTGATGCTGAAGGTAAACCAACCAAAGCGGCTGAAGGTTGGGCAAGAGGCAATGGCATTACTGTTGACCAAGCAGAACGCTTATCAACAGATAAAGGCGAATGGTTATTTTATCGTGCAGAAGTAAAAGGTGAAGCGGTTAACCAATTACTGATTGGCATGGTAAGCACTGCATTATCAAAATTACCAATTCCAAAATTAATGCGCTGGGGCGATAAAGAAACTCACTTTGTACGTCCTGTTCATACCGTCACTTTATTATTAGGTGATACTGTTATTGATGGTGAAATTTTAGGTATCCAAAGCGATCGCGTTATTCGTGGTCATCGCTTTATGGGTGAAGCTGAATTCACTATTGATAACGCAGATCAGTATCCTGAAATTCTTTATGAACGCGGAAAAGTGATTGCTGATTACGAAACGCGTAAATCAATTATTCTTCATGATGCTCGCCTTGCCGCTGAAAAACTCGGTGGTATCGCAGATTTAAGCGATAGCTTAGTGGAAGAAGTCACTTCATTGGTTGAATGGCCAGTTGTACTAACAGCAAAATTTGAGGAAAAATTCCTTGAAGTGCCTGCTGAAGCACTGGTTTACACCATGAAAGGTGACCAAAAATACTTCCCTGTTTATGATAAACAAGGTGGATTGTTACCTAACTTTATTTTCGTCACTAATATTGAATCTTCGGATCCACAACAGATCATTAGTGGTAACGAAAAAGTGGTACGCCCTCGCTTAGCGGATGCTGAGTTCTTCTTTAAAACTGACCGTAAACAACGTTTAGAAGATAACTTGCCGCGCCTTGAAACCGTATTATTCCAGAAAGATTTAGGCACACTGCGTGATAAAACCGACCGTATTCAGGCATTAGCTGGCTTTATCGCAGGTAAAATGGGTACTGATGTTAATAAAGCAACCCGTGCAGGTTTACTGTCAAAATGTGACTTAATGACCAATATGGTGTTCGAATTCACAGATACCCAAGGTGTTATGGGTATGCATTATGCACGTCATGATGGTGAAGCCGAAGAAGTTGCGGTTGCATTGAAAGAACAATATCAGCCTCGTTTCGCAGGTGATGAATTACCGTCTAATCCTGTTGCTAGCGCCCTCGCTATTGCAGAGAAGATGGATACCCTTGCGGGTATTTTCGGTATTGGTCAACATCCGAAAGGGGACAAAGATCCATTTGCTCTACGTCGCGCATCATTGGGTGTTTTACGTATTATCGTTGAGCAAGATTTACCGCTAGATATTGAAGAATTAACGCAAGAAGCCGTTCGCCTTTACGGCGAAAAACTGACAAATAAAAATGTCGTCAGTGATGTGGTTGAATTTATGTTAGGTCGTTTCCGTTCTTGGTATCAAGAATTGGGTTACAGCATTGATACTATTCAAGCTGTATTAGCACGTCGCCCAACACAACCTGCAGACTTCAATGCTCGCGTTAAAGCGGTAACTTATTTCCGCACATTAGAGGAAGCCGCTGCGTTAGCAGAAGCGAATAAACGTGTTTCTAATATCTTAGCAAAATCTGCTAACGTAAAACTAAACGACACGGTTTTAGCTTCCGTCTTAAAAGCACCAGAAGAAGTTCAATTAGCGGCGAATCTTTCTGTATTACAAGATAAGTTGGCGCCATTATTTGCAGAGCGCAAATACCAAGAAGCCTTAGTTGAACTGGCATCATTACGTGATGTGGTCAATAACTTCTTTGATAAAGTTATGGTAATGGATGAAGACGAAGCGGTTCGTATCAACCGTTTAACCATGTTAAGTCAATTGCGTGAACTGTTCTTAAAAGTCGCGGATATTTCTGTTTTACAATAAATTGTAGAAATACAAAAAAACACAAAACCGGCATTGTGAAAGCAATGCCGGTTTTTTTCCAATGAATGGTGAAAATATAAAATGAATTCGCGAACAAAATAATATTCCGCAATCGTCTCTTGCTTTAATACTCAATATGACAAAAGAGAGTGTATCAAAATGGGAGCGGAACGAAATTAAACCCAACGGAGCTACACTGAGACGTGTAAATTTGATTGCTCAAAAAGTCACTTATAATCTAATTCATTCTATTTTTTAGAGCCTATATAATACAGGCTCTATTTTTAGAATAATAACTACAATCCAGTCTCTACCGTAAATATCTGACGATAACCATCAACATCACGCATAAAGGCGATATATTGATCATCAGGAGAGAATACAACAGCATCACTACTTGGTGCTTGTGCTGTTTTTTCTGTTAATCGCGTTAGTTCACCCGTTTTTGCATTACATAACATCACACTATTATCACAAATAAAGGTGAGATATTGTCCGTTACTATTCCATGTAAAGGCGGACTGAATATCCCAATCCTGCGAGGTAACTTGCTTTATTTCTTTCGTACTTGGCGAGACGGTATATAACTGCACAACACCGTTATCATCTTTCATTAAAAAAGCAATCGCATCACCTTGTGGGGAGCTTCTTAACCAATGACGAGGCTGATTTAAAACACCTGCATATTTTCTATTTGCGGTATTTGTTAGGCGAACTTGATGAATACCTTTAGCCACTGCTGGCATTGTTGTCTCGGTTCCTGCCAGTGGTTTATCACCTTCAATACTGAAAGCCTGATTATCATCCGGTAAATCCACTAAGAAAATATCAGAAACTTTATCACCCGTTTCACTGACGGTATCGCCAATAAATGCAATAGCCCAACGTTGTTGTGAACCATCAGCCTTTGTATACCCCTGAGTACCAACCCAACACTCTTCATAAGCTTTATTAATTTCATCGCTCCCCTTTTGTGGATGAGCGACAGTTTGGCTTATGACAGTGCAAAAATATTCACCGTCATATTCACGAGGGTGTTTTTTAACAACATTAATCGCTTTCAGTGGCACAGCAACAGCCACATTACGTTGATCATATTCGCCACCCAGTTCGTGCATAATATGATCGTTATATGTAAAGCTTAAACGCGTGCCGTCAGGACTAAAAACATGAACATGCGTACCGCCACGTAAAGCACCAGCCTGATAAGGTGATGTCAACGAACAAGCGTCGATATTAAATGCACGATTGTTTTCTGATCCATCAACAATCACTCCGCGACGATGATGAAAATCATAATGCCATTCATCATCTGGGTTTTCAGGTCCATGAATAAAAGCATAACGCACAGGCTCAATTGGGCATACTGTAGCCACACCAACATGTGCCCCTTGTGTTGCTGTGTAAATTATCTGTTGCTGTTTTGTTTTCGCATGAATTTTTTCTATGGTTAGACCTGTAAAAGATCCTCCATTGGGACGTACATCATAGACTAACCACTGGCTATCTGGCGTCCAAACATTTATATTGGTTAACTGATGATGACGGCTATCAAACGTAATCTGGTGTTCCTGAAAAGACATATTTATCCTTATCGGGAAATAAATTTCCACATTATAAAAACTAATTAATTTTACCTGGCACTAAAAAAATTCAGTCGAGACTTTTTCGCAAGGTAATTACTCTACCCTCACTAAATAGTCAAAAAATTAGAAAATCATGTTACTTAGTGTTCTCTATATTATTGGTATTACTGCAGAAGCCATGACCGGTGCACTTGCAGCTGGTCGTCGTAAAATGGATGTTTTTGGCGTTATTATTATCGCCTCTGCAACTGCCATTGGTGGTGGCTCTGTCAGGGACATTCTACTGGGCCATTACCCCCTCGGTTGGGTAAAACATCCTGAATATATTGTCACTGTTGCATGTGCTGCTGTTATCACCATGTGGGTTGCTCCCATGATGAAACACTTACAGCGACTCTTTCTTATCCTAGACGCCATCGGTCTAATGGTTTTCTCTATTATCGGCGCACAAATCGCACTCGATATGGAGTATGGCCCAATTATTGCTGCTATTGCCGCAGTGATTACAGGTGCTTTTGGCGGTGTATTAAGAGATATGCTTTGTAATACCATTCCTCTCGTGTTCCAAAAAGAAATTTATGCCGGTATCGCTTTTGGTGCTGCGTGGCTTTATATGGGATTACTGTTTTATACACCGTTACCAAGAGACGTCATTATCATCATTACCCTAATTGCTGGGTTAACAGCTCGACTTCTCGCTATTCGTTATAAATTGGGCCTACCTGTCTTTAATTACGAGAATCAAGATTAACGAATCGCTATTTTAACGACAGCGGTTCTTTTTGATTCTGTGGGGTATCTCAAAATATAATCTCTTTTCGCTATTGTGATAAAAGGTAATTCCTATCACTGAGCCTTTAATTGTATGTTAATATTGACATAGTTTAATTTTTCTCTTGTTTCTATATTCAGAAAATAGAATGTAATAAGAAAAAAATAGCTCTGTATTAAACATGGGCGCTGTATGTCATTCATTGTATGTGTATACTATATGGGGGGATTTACTCCCTAAACATGTATTTATACTTAATTCTCCAGTCAAATTCAGAAAGTCATCATGATCCAAGGAACACTTTATATTGTTTCCGCCCCAAGCGGTGCGGGTAAATCAAGTCTTATTCAAGCGCTGTTAAAAACACAGCCTTTATATGACACGCAGGTTTCTGTCTCTCATACAACCCGCCCAATGCGACCGGGAGAGAGCCATGGTGAACATTACTTCTTTGTTACTGAAGAAGAATTTAAAAGCATGATAGACAGCGGAGATTTCCTCGAACATGCTTGTGTCTTTGGTAACTATTACGGCACATCAGGCAAAGTTATCAAAGAAATTTTAGCCAGTGGTGTTGATGTCTTTTTAGATATTGATTGGCAAGGCGCACAACAAGTGCGTAAAGCGATGCCTGAAGCTCGCAGTATTTTTATTCTGCCACCGTCAAAAGAAGAGCTTTACCGCCGACTTCGTGGACGTGGCCAAGATAGCGAAGAAGTGATTACAAAACGTATGTCACAAGCTGTATCGGAAATGGAACATTTTAATGAGTATGATTATTTGCTGATTAATGATGATTTCAATACTGCGCTTGCTGATTTACAATCAATTATTCGTTCAGAAAAATTACGCCTTGATCGTCAAACGCTACGACATGGTGATTTAATCAGCAAATTATTGGCAGACTGAGTTAACTTTCAGTATTATGCCCAGTCATTTCGTTAATGGTGGAGTAACACAAATATGGCACGCGTAACCGTTCAAGACGCTGTAGAAAAAATTGGTAACCGTTTTGACCTTGTTCTGGTCGCAGCACGTCGTGCGCGTCAGCTACAAGTTGGCGCTAAAGACCCTTTAGTTCCAGAAGAAAATGATAAAATGACTGTTGTCGCGCTACGTGAAATCGAAGAAGGCCTGATTAACGGTAAAATTCTTGATGCTCGTGAACGTCAAGAGCAGCAAGAGCAAGAAGCAGCAGAATTACAAGCTGTTTCAGCGATTGCGGAAGGTCGTCGTTAATCGTTTATAAAATAGGGGTAGGTCTGCCTTGTACCTGTTTGAAAGCCTGAATCAAATCGTTCAAAAATACTTGCCATCGGAGCAAGTTGAACAACTTAAAAAAGCCTTTATCGTCGCCCGAAATGCCCACGAGGGGCAAACTCGTTCAAGTGGTGAGCCTTATATTACTCACCCTGTTGCGGTTGCGTGTATTCTTGCAGATATGCGATTAGACCACCAAACGCTAATGGCGGCGCTATTGCATGATGTTATCGAAGATACTCCTGCAACCTTCCAAGATATCGAAAACCTATTTGGTAGTACGGTGGCCGATCTTGTTGAAGGCGTGTCTAAACTTGATAAATTGAAGTTTAGAGACAAAAAAGAGGCTCAGGCTGAAAACTTCCGTAAGATGATTATGGCGATGGTAAAAGATATCCGCGTCATTTTGATCAAACTGGCAGACCGAACTCACAATATGCGCACTCTGGGATCATTACGCCCAGACAAACGTCGCCGTATTGCTCGCGAAACACTCGAAATTTACAGTCCTCTTGCACACCGTTTAGGTATACACCATATCAAAACAGAGCTTGAAGAGCTGGGTTTCGAGGCGCTACATCCTAATCGTTACCGTGTAATCAAAGAAGTCGTTAAAGCTGCTCGAGGCAATCGTAAAGAGATGATTAATAAAATCCTCTCTGAAATTGAAGGTCGCCTAACGGAAGCGCATATCGAATGCAAAGTTAACGGTCGCGAAAAACACCTTTACTCTATCTATCGAAAAATGTTGTTAAAAGAGCAACGTTTTCACTCGATCATGGATATTTACGCCTTTCGCGTTATTGTGAAGGAAGTCGATACCTGTTATCGGGTTTTAGGGCAAATGCACAGTCTTTATAAACCACGTCCCGGTCGAGTTAAAGACTATATTGCCATCCCCAAAGCCAATGGCTACCAATCTCTTCATACCTCACTAATTGGCCCTCATGGAGTACCCGTTGAAGTGCAAATTCGTACGGAAGATATGGATCAAATGGCTGAAATGGGGGTTGCTGCGCATTGGGCTTATAAAGAGCAAGGTGAACAACCGGGCACAACCGCACAAGTAAGAGCTCAACGCTGGATGCAAAGTCTACTTGAATTGCAACAAAGCGCGGGTAGCTCATTTGAATTTATCGAAAACGTAAAATCCGATCTTTTTCCTGATGAAATCTACGTTTTCACGCCAGAAGGTCGCATTGTTGAATTACCAACGGGTGCGACTCCTGTCGATTTTGCTTATGCGGTCCACACAGATATCGGCCATGCCTGCGTGGGCGCAAGGGTTGATAGACAACCTTATCCTCTTTCACAATCGCTACGCACAGGACAAACGGTTGAAATCATTACTGCTCCAGGCGCAAGACCAAATGCGGCTTGGCTAAACTTTGTCGTCAGTTCAAGAGCACGCTCTAAAATTAGACAACTGCTGAAAAACCTAAAACGTGAAGACTCTATTAATTTAGGTCGCCGTTTACTCAATCACGCATTAAGTGAGCACAAGCTTGCTGATATTTCAGCAGAAAATATTGAGCGTGAGTTGAAACGGATGAAACTTCATTCAATCGACGACTTAATGGCTGAAATTGGTTTAGGTAATACCATGAGCGTTGTTGTTGCGCGTAATTTATTGATTGATAGTCAAAATCAAGATGAAAACGCACAAACCGAAACAACCAATGATGCTCCACCTAAACTCCCAATTAAAGGTGCTGATGGCGTATTGATCTCCTTCGCTAAATGTTGTCGCCCTATTCCGGGAGATCCTATCGTTGCACATATTAGCCCGGGTAAAGGTTTAGTTATTCACCATGAGTCTTGTCGTAATATTCGTGGTTACCAAAAAGAGCCTGAAAAATTCATGCCTGTCGAGTGGGACAAAGAGATCAACAGCGATTTCATTACTGAAATTAAAGTCGATATGATTAACCACCAAGGTGCTTTAGCAAACTTAACCGCAGCTATTAATGATGCAAATTCAAGTATTCAAAGTATGAATACAGAAGAGAAAGATGGTCGCGTGTATTGTGCTTTTATTCGCTTAACAGCAAAAGACCGAATTCAATTAGCCAATATCATGCGTAAACTTCGTATCATGCCAGACGTTCTGCGCGTTAGCCGTAATAAAAACTAGTCATGAATTCAATTCGATATGCCCGCATCTGTCAAATGATGGCGATGCGGCAACCTGACCTGACGATTTGCCTTGAAGAAGTGCATAAATCCCATAATGTGGCTGCTGTTATAAGGACAGCTGATGCCGTGGGTATTCCTAAAATTCATGCTATTTGGCCTGAAGAAAAAATGCGAATGCTCGTATCACCAGCAGCCGGAAGTAACAGTTGGGTTAATGTAGAAACACACCCCACAATCACTGATGCCGTAGGTGCCTTTCGTACTCAAGGTATGCAAGTTCTTGCGACACATCTCTCAGATAAAGCCGTCGATTTTCGTGAGATTGATTACACTCGCCCAACTTGTATTATTATGGGACAGGAAAAAACCGGTATCTCACAAGATGCGATAGCGCTTGCCGATCAAGATATCATTGTTCCTATGATGGGGATGGTGCAATCACTGAATGTTTCAGTTGCCAGTGCTTTAATTTTATATGAAGCACAACGCCAACGTCAGGCTGCGGGTATGTATAATCGAACAGAGAGCACCTTAACAGAAGAAGAACAACAAATTCTGCTATTTGAAGGTGGATACCCAGTATTGGCAGAAGTTTCTCGTCGAAAAGGCCTGCCTCGCCCATACATTAATGATCGTGGTGAAATTGAAGCACCTGAGTCATGGTGGGCAGAAATGCAAATGACACAAAAGCAACTTAGGAAATTAAAAAAGACGGAGTATTGATCCCATGAAAGGAAAACTGCTTGATGCAATCCCCTTAACCACTCTTCACGGCGTAGGTGCAAGTCAGGCAGACAAGCTGGCAAAAATAGGGCTTGTGACTATTGAGGATTTGTTACTCCACCTTCCTTTGCGTTATGAAGATCAAACGCACCTCTATGCTATTAGCGATCTTCTTCCCGGTATCCCTGCCACTGTTTCAGGTGAAGTATTAAGAACTGAAGTCAGTTTTGGTCGACGAAAAATGATGACCTGCCAAATTTCTGATGGCTCAGGTATTTTAACGCTTCGCTTTTTTAACTTTACAGTTGCAATGAAAAATAACCTTGCTCAAGGTAAACAAGTCATCGCCTATGGTGAAGTAAAGCGAGGAAGTCGTGGCCCTGAAATTATCCACCCTGAATATAAAATCAAAGTGGCAGGTGCTGAGGTTAAACTACAAGAAACACTCACCCCGATTTATTCAACAACCGAAGGCTTACGCCAAACATCATTGCGAAAACTGATAGAGCAAGCGTTAGAATTACTTGATACCTGTGCTATTAATGAATTATTGCCCGATCAATTTATTCATGGTTTACCTCCATTAGCCACCGCATTACGTACACTGCATAATCCTCCCCCTGATATCGCTTTTGCACAGCTTGAAAAAGGACAGCACCCTGCTCAAAAAAGACTCATTATTGAAGAGTTACTCGCCCACAATCTAGGTATGCTCAATGCCAGAGCTGGTGCGCAATCTTATCGTGCAGAACCGCTGTTTATGCCAAGCACTTCCACATTACGCCAGCAATTTCTCGCAATGCTACCTTTTACCCCGACAAATGCTCAACAACGTGTCGTCAATGAGATAGAAACAGATTTAGAAAAAAACTATCCGATGATGCGATTAATCCAAGGAGATGTAGGTTCAGGTAAAACGCTAGTTGCAGCATTAAGTGCATTACGTACTATTGCAAATGGTAAGCAAGTGGCGTTAATGGCTCCAACAGAATTATTAGCAGAACAACATGCATTGACGTTTAGAAAATGGTTTGAGCCTTTTGGTATCCAAGTGGGTTGGTTGGCTGGAAAGCAGAAAGGGAAAGCTCGCGAGGCACAGCAAAACGCCATTGCGAATGGTGAAGTATCGATCATTATTGGAACGCACGCTATTTTCCAAGAACAAGTTAAATTCCACTCTCTAGCCTTAGTGATTATTGATGAACAACACCGATTTGGTGTACATCAACGCCTCGCATTATGGAAAAAGGGCGAAGAGCAAGGCTTTCATCCCCATCAATTGGTGATGACAGCAACGCCGATCCCTCGCACATTAGCCATGACAGCCTACGCTGATATGGACACCTCTATCATCGACGAATTACCACCGGGACGCACACCTGTTACCACTGTCGCTATCCCTGATACTCGCCGTAATGACATTATTGAACGCATTAGGTTGGCTTGCACAGAAGAAAAGCGACAAGCCTATTGGGTATGTACCTTAATTGAAGATTCTGATGTTCTTGAAGCGCAAGCAGCCCAAGTTATCTATGATGAGCTTACAATTGCACTCCCTGAAATCAAAGTAGGGTTGGTACATGGGCGAATGAAGCCCGCAGAAAAACAGGCCGTAATGACCGCATTTAAAGAAAATGAACTCCAACTTTTAGTTGCAACAACAGTGATTGAAGTTGGCGTTGATGTGCCTAATGCCAGTTTGATGATTATTGATAATCCAGAACGGCTAGGCCTTGCACAGTTACACCAACTACGTGGACGTGTAGGTCGAGGCGCAATCGCCTCTCATTGTGTCTTGTTATATAAAACACCACTCACTCAAACGGCACGTTTGCGATTGCAGGTATTAAGGGATAGCAATGATGGCTTTGTCATTGCACAAAAAGATCTTGAGATCCGTGGCCCTGGTGAGCTTTTAGGTACCAAGCAAACGGGTAATGCACAATTTAAAGTCGCTGATTTATTGCGCGACCAAGGACTTGTTCCTGAAGTTCAGCGTATCGCTCGTTACCTGCATCAACACTATCCTAAACATTCTCAAGCCTTAATCGAACGCTGGCTACCTGCTAAAACACAATACAGCCAAGCTTAAAGTTACTCTTTTACATGGCTTAGCGTGCGTTTAAACTCGCTTCAGGTCGATCTTGAAATATTAGTAAGTTACATACCACATAGAAAAACACCTCAATGCCGATATCCAACATTGAGGTGCTCTTTAACGTTTTTGAAGCTATTTTAATTTATAGCAACCAAACTATCCTGCAACTATAGGCGTAAAGAATGGCAATAGTAGATACAGTTTGATCACTATCGCATTCACAATATCAATAAAGAATGCCCCTACCATTGGTACTACTAAGAACGCAAGATGAGAAGGACCAAAACGATCTGTAACGGCTTGCATATTCGCAATCGCCGTTGGTGTTGCTCCTAAACCAAAACCACAGTGACCCGCTGCTAAAATCGCCGCATCGTAGTTTTTACCCATGACACGGAAAGTGACAAAAATTGCATAAAGTGCCATTACACCTGCTTGAACACCAAGGATAACCAGCATTGGGATCGCCAGTGAAGCCAGTTCCCATAATTTCAGGCTCATTAATGCCATTGCTAAGAATAACGATAAACTCACGTTACCTAAAACTGACACCGCTCTATCAAAAACACGGTAGAACCCAAGCATTGAAAGGCTATTACTTAAAATAACACCAATAAACAGAACACACACAAAGGTTGGTAGTGAGAATGCCGTGCCTTCTAACAATTGAGAAAGGAACGTACCGGCCATTAAACAGATAGAGATCATCGCAATAGTTTCTAACAATACCATTGAAGTAATCATTCTACCTGTAGTGGGTTTCTCAAAGGCTGTTGGCATTTCATGATCATCAGCACCAATTCCTGGTGTTGGAATATTTTTGATTAAGTAACGCGCAACTGGGCCACCAATCAATCCACCTAAAACCAAACCAAAGGTTGCACACGCCATTGCGACTTCAGACGCACTCATGAAACCATAACTTTCAACGAACGTTTTACCCCAAGCAGCCCCTGTACCATGACCACCCGATAATGTAATAGAACCAGCCAATAATCCCATAAGAGGATCAAGGCCTAACATTTTCGCCAATGCAATACCGACCGTGTTTTGCACTAATAACAACCCAACAACAACGAAGACGAAAATAAAAAGCGCTTTTCCTCCCGCTTTTAAGCTTGCAAGGTTCGCGTTTAAACCAATTGTTGCAAAGAAGGCTAGCATTAATGGATCTTTAAGTGAGAGATCAAAACTGACTTCCCAATCCATAAAAGATTTAGATGCTAATAGAAGAACTGCAACAAGTAGCCCACCTGCAACAGGTTCTGGGATCGTATACCGTTCTAAAAAAGGAACAGATTTCACTAGTTTACGTCCGATCAAGAGAACCAAAGTGGCCGCAACCAGCGTGCCATAAACATCAAGATGATACATTTATGTACCCCGTCTTATTTGTTAATTTTATATAAAAATACTACGACGCTAAGTTCATCCATAAACAACGCCAAAAGCAGGTATCCCCGATTAGAAAAAAAAACGCAGACAAACACAAGTTAAAACATATAAAAATGTGAGCGCCTCTTATGCATTTTGATAACATCATTTTCACGCAAACGATTGCTTTTGTGGCGCAGATCATTAAAATACTGTTTTTGCCGAATAAGAAATTCACACCATGGTTACTTCAGAAAATCAAAATTTGCCTAAAAATAGTGATGTTTCAATTAAAAAAAATAGCGAACTTCTTTTTGCTTTAGAAGAGAAACCGCCATTACCACAAACACTTTTTGCTGCTTGCCAACATCTTCTAGCTATGTTTGTCGCGGTTATCACGCCTGCGATCCTTATTTGCCAAGCATTAGGATTACCTGCACACGATACTCAACGTATTATTAGCATGTCTTTATTTGCATCAGGTATTGCCTCTCTTATTCAAATTCGAGCATGGGGACCGATAGGTTCAGGATTATTATCAATCCAAGGAACAAGCTTTAACTTTGTTGCTCCGCTCATTATGGGAGGATTAGCACTTAAAAATGGTGGCGCAGATATTCCTACAATGATGGCGGCCCTTTTTGGGACATTAATGGTCGCCTCATTAACCGAAATCATCCTGTCTCGTGTACTTCACTTAGCAAGACGTATCATTACACCATTAGTTTCAGGTGTCGTAGTAATGATAATCGGCCTCTCTTTAATTCAAGTTGGATTAACTTCAATTGGTGGTGGTTATGCTGCTATCGAAAATAATACCTTTGGTTCACCACAAAACCTGTTATTAGCAGGCTCTGTTCTTATCGTTATTATTTTACTTAATCGACAAAAAAATCCTTACTTACGCGTTGCTTCTTTAGTCATTGCAATGGCTGTGGGCTATGTTCTTGCTTGGGCTTTAGATATGTTGCCCACACCAGTAGAACATCAAGAAACGCCTTTTATGACTATTCCTGAGCCGTTTTATTATGGGCTGTCATTTGATTGGCACTTGCTTATTCCTTTAATGCTGGTGTTTATGATCACTTCACTAGAAACCATAGGCGATATTACGGCAACTTCTGATGTTTCAGAACAACCCGTTAGTGGCCCTTTGTATATGAAACGGATCAAAGGGGGCGTATTGGCTAATGGAATTAACTCTATGGTTTCGGCATTTTTCAATACCTTTCCAAACTCTTGTTTTGGTCAAAATAATGGTGTGATCCAATTAACTGGTGTTGCGAGTCGCTACGTAGGCTATGTTGTTGCCGCAATGCTCATTATCTTAGGATTATTTCCGTTTGTTGCAGAATTTGTGCAAAGAATTCCTGAACCAGTATTAGGCGGAGCTACATTAGTTATGTTCGGTACGATAGCTGCGTCTGGTGTACGCATTGTTTCTAAAGAAGCGTTAAATCGCCGAGCCATCATGATCCTTGCAATTTCACTTGCGGTAGGGCTGGGCGTTTCACAGCAGCCTCAAATATTACAATTTGCTCCTGATTGGCTAAAAACATTGCTGTCATCAGGTATTGCTGCAGGCGGCTTAACGGCAATTATTCTTAATCTTATTTTCCCTCAAGAAAAGTAGTTGCCATAAATTATAACAGTTAAATAATCTTGTTTTATCTAGTGATGAATACTTGAGCATCGCCTAGTTTTCAGGCATAACTGTATACTGTTTTGATGGAGTATAAAACAGGAGAAGGGCAATGCGCTGGCTGATGAAAAGTATGGTATCTCTGATACTTATTGTTATTTTATTTATTATTATAATTTACGCTTTTATTCAGACTCAGTGGGGAGCGCAAAAGGCAAGCGAATGGCTAACAGAATACACTGATTACGACATTCGCTTCTCAGGTATTGAACATGACCTTATGCAGCCCGAACAAGTTATTGTTTATGATCTCCTCGTTAATCCTAAACAAGATAAAGCCAGAGTATCGGCAAAATCAGCACAAATCCGATTTGATTGGCAATTTTTTACCACCCCTTCCCATCTGCAAAAAATTACATTAGAAAATGGCAATATTGAATTTACCAATAAGTCTCCATCAATACCGTTAAGTGCTGATATTCTGCAATTTAAAAATATGATTTTAAACAGCACCAATGCGGATTTTTCTTTCGAAGCAAACAAAGTGACGGGGGGAATTACACCTTGGGCACCTACATCGGAAGATTTTATTGGAGCAGGCCATTTTCAATTTTCTATTGCTGATGGAATGATAAATAATAATAAATTCAGTAACTTTATTATTTCTGGTCAATATCAGCCCAATAATATTCAAATAGAAAAACTAGGAACGCATTTACTTAATGGCTCACTCTCATTAAGTGGTCAGTATCAAGATAATCAATGGAAGTTTGATGAAGTTTATATGAATGGCTTACGCTGGCAATCTTCGCAAACTTTTAATGAATTAATTCAGTCTCTCTCTGAGTACCCACGCATTAGCATAAGAGCGCTTAATATTGTTGATTTTACGGCTGAAGGGAAACAGTGGGCAATGAGTGGTTTTGATGGGCAATTTTCTCAATTTAATTGGGATAACGCTCTTTCATTTACAACCGGCGAGCTCAATACAAATGACCTTGTTTTTCAAGATGAACACTTCACTGATCTTATCGCAAAACTCAACCAGCAGAACAATCAACTCAATCTAGATAACCTCAGTTTACGCTATGAAAAAGGCTTAATTAAGCTTGCTGGTCATTGGAATAAAGACAATAAAACCATCACGATCCAAGATGCCACACTATCAGGTCTTTTATATACGTTACCTGAAAATTGGCTCAATTTTTTAGCTAAACCGATAGATACCAAGAGTAATATTCAAAATATCACTATCGAACAGTTATCTATCAACCAATCTATTTTGATTGATATCACGCCGGAATTTCCATTTCAATTCACCAACTTAACAGGAAAATTGCAAAATTTAATGGTTGCAAAAGAAGGTGAATGGGGATTATGGCAAGGTTCAGCCGTATTCAATGCAGATAGTGGAACATTAAATCGCATTGAATTACGTCGCCCTGATTTAAAAATTGTCACTCAGCAAGATAACGCTATTATTGAGCAATATTCAGCATTTATTGGTGACGGCATTGTTCGAGGTTCAGCCGGCTTAATCCAATCTAACCAACAACGCCAATTTTCACTTATTACTAATGGTTTAAATGTACCTTTATCAATACCTTATACATTAGGTTTAAAAACAACCTACTCTGATGAAATAGGTCAATTTACACTAAAATTGAAAGGTAATTTACGTGCAAGCCCAGTGATATCAACACTCAATGGCACATTGACTGGAAGTAAAGGTGAGCAACAAATACTCAATTCAGAAATACAAAATGGTGAAATAATTAATCACCTATAATATTGATCTTTCGCAGGAGCACGGATTGCTCCCTTAATAAAAAGCGTTACAATGCGCTATTGCCCTTTTCTTTATCGTGGAGTTTTCATGTCTGACGAAGATTTTTCCCCTGAAAAAATATCTTTAAACACGTTTCAACAATCTCCTTTAACTGCACTTAAAGATAACAGCACACTGCTTGTGTGTGATGACAACAAAACTCCGTTGTTCTATTGCCTTTCTAAAGAAGACTATGACGCCTTAATTGAACGAGTTATGGATGCCGAACTTGCCGCGATAGTGCTTGAACGTCGTCAAAATAAATTAGATGAGTTGAATTTAGACTAACTTTATTGATGCCTAAATAGAACAAATAAAAAACACCCTTTCAGGTGTTTTTTTGTTTTTATCGCATCTACAAAAATGAAATTAACGTTTTTTCTTTTTTCGACCCGGCTGAGCAAAGCGCTTACGAGAGTTATTTTCCGTTTCTTTGGTTTTTGTTTGAGGAATATGAATACCCAAGGCTTTTGCATTACTGCTGATTTGTTTCTTCGGCTTATTTTGCTTAGCTTTTGGTGGTGCTTCTGACGTTGATTTTTCAATCGCATCAAAGAGTTTGATCAGCTCATCATCCGTCAAGTCTCGCCATTCACCGACTGGTAATCCAGATAAGCTCACATTCATAATACGAACACGTTCAAGCTTAGTGACTTCATAACCAAAATATTCGCACATACGACGAATTTGGCGATTTAACCCTTGAACTAAGGTTATACGAAACACCATCGGCGCTTCTTTCTTGACCTTACATTTCTTGGTTTTTTGTCCCATGATAGGAACACCCGCACCCATTCCATGAATAAATTCATCAGTGATCGGTTTATTCACTGTCACAAGGTACTCTTTTTCGTGATCATTACCCGCACGTAGGATTTTATTGACTAAATCACCGTGGTTGGTCAAGAAAATCAATCCTTGTGAATCTTTGTCCAAACGTCCAATTGGGAAAATGCGGGTGCTGTGGTTAACATAGTCAACAATATTATCTTTTTCGCCATCATCTGTGGTACTGACAATACCCACAGGTTTATTCAGCGCAATCAGCACCAGCTCAGAATTATCCTGTGCTTCAATCAATCGACCATTGACTTTGACTTCATCGCCAGCAAATACTTGGTCGCCAATACTGGCGCGTTTGCCATTAATAAGGACAAGTCCTTGCTCAATATAACGGTCAGCCTCACGACGTGAGCAGATCCCGCTTTCACTGATATATTTATTAAGACGAGTAGATAAATTGGTGTCCATGCTTCCCTCCGTAAACTGCGAAATATACATCAATTGGATAGGGATAGAAACTCTATAACACTAGCATTCAAGAATAGATTTTTTATACTCTGTTTTTTTAATTAAAAACGCAGAAAATAGAAAAAGTAACCCAAAAGAAAATAATAATTTCCCTTTAAATGACTTTAAAGATAGCTAGCTGAATTAGCACTGCTTATTTTGTGAAGGTAAAACGATATAAGTACCACTAAAAACAGCACCAACACCTTCATCACCACAAATATCAACATCTAGCTTAATTCGTGCCTTACTCCCCTTCGCTAATCGCCCTAAATCTCCGCTTAAATTTTCCATATCAGCAACGGCAGCAGGACGCCCTGATACAGGTTTGCGATAACGAATATGCGCATCCACCAACACAATATCACCTTGCAACTTATGTTCTTGCATTAATAGCCAAATCAATCCCCAACCCGTTAATGTTGCGAGTGAAAATTGGCTGCCTGCAAAAATAGTGTGGTGAGGGTTTTGGTTCCCCGCTTCTGGAATAGTGGTGTAAAAACGTGTTCCCGTATATTGAGTAATACGTAACCCCATTTTTTCACTTAAAGGAATATGTTGATGCCACTGTTTTTGTAATTCAGCACACCAATCAGGCCGATGAAGAATATCATCTAAAGACTCAATACTTTTTTTCATAAAAAAGTGCTTAATGGGTGTTGTTTGCGGGCCTGTCACTAAACCACAATTTTCATAACCCAATTTTTCAAAGAAACTTACAGATTCTTCTCTCGCACTACACACTATTCGTTTTATACCCTCTTGGCGAGCCAATGACTCAAGTGCCATAGCAACGAGAGTACCTAAACCTTTACCTTGTGCATCCGTGTGCACCGCCATAAAGCGAATAGCACCCTCATTATCGGCATTGATATAGAGTCGTCCAATCGCAACAGGTTGTCCTGTTTCATCGACAACCATTTGGTGATGTGCAAAGGTGTCATAACCGTCTTTTTCAGAGCCTTCAGGTTGATGTAGAGGTTTACGAAGCATTTCCCAGCGAAAAGCATAATAGGCATCAAATTCGGCCTCTGTTTTTGGGGTTCGTAAATGGTACATATCTGAGCTCCTTTTAACATCACTGCTCGTTCGATGTTATACCTGTAACCAGAAGGTAACAGGGCCATCATTCGTCAGTGTAATTTGCATATCTGCGGCAAATTGGCCTGTTTGCGTTTCTAAGCCTTGTTGCTGACATTGTTCAATAAAGTAGTGATAGAGATTTTTCGCTAATTCTGGGGGGGCGCCATTCGAAAACCCAGGACGCATTCCTTTTTGTGTTTCCGCGGCAAGTGTAAATTGAGAGACAACTAATAAACTGCCACCAGCTTGTTGCACATTTAGGTTCATTTTGTCGTTTTCATCACTAAAGATGCGATAACCACATACTTTTTCACATAATCTTTTGGCTTTCTGTTCGTTGTCGTCTTTCTCTACACCTAATAAAACCAATAAACCTTGATTAATAGCACCGACTGTTTCACCTGCAATATCCACTTTTGCCTGTGTCACTCGTTGAATTAATGCGATCATACTCTCTCCAAAATAAATCAATAAAAAAGGATAACAAACTCAGCCTATTGTTATCCTTACGATAGCATTATTCTTCTACTGGGAGAGAAAAATCATAATCTTTGAAATAATCGATAATGGTATTTTTATCAACTACATGCACGGCTTTCATACCAACCGAAAGAGCAGCATCGACATTAGCTTGTAAATCATCAAAAAAAATGGCGTCTTGTGCTTCAACATTTTCAGACTCCAAAACATACTTAAACAGTTCAGGATCGGGTTTTCTCATACCAAGATCTTGCGATAAGTAGAGGAAATCAGCGGAAGCTGCGATTTCAGGATAATGCTCTGGCCAGTAATCATGATGCAAGCGATTCGTATTTGATAACACCACAACCCGATGTCCTTGCTCTCTTAATTTATTCATTATATCAATGACTTCAGGTCGTACTGCGATAAAAATAGCCTGCCATCCTTCAGCAAATTGCTCAAAACTTAAGTTCATGCCAAGTTCTGAGTTAATTTCTTCAGCAAATTCGATATCTGTAATATTACCGCGCTCGTGTAATTTAAAAACTTCGCCGGCTGTGAAGTTCTTTTTTATACTTGCTAATGGAACACCACTAAGCTTACTCCATACTGCGAATACTCGGTTAAAATCGATATCAATAATCACATTACCCATATCAAAGATATAAAGCATAAATCCTCTCCATAATAGAAAACTCGTTTTACTTTAATCATAAATCGCGTTACTGAACAGGCTTAAACGCTAAAAAAGTACAATAATCACACTTAATTTTTTGTAAAACATAAAATCCAAAGAGGGAGAGATAAAAAAAGAGATGAGAAGCATCATTATCTAAAATGAGATTATGGGGTGATGATAAAACATGATAAAAGGTGGGAGAAGAAAGGATTGATGGAAAACTTATGCGGCAGAGATTATTTTCCACCGCATTCGTCTTTTATAGCAATATATACTCTTGATGAGTATAAACTCAGGGCGCTAAACGCGCCCTAAGAATTATGTTATCAAAATAACGAATTAGTCTTTGCTACGGTAAGCACGACGACGATCGTTTTCTGACAGATAACGCTTACGCAGACGAATAGACTGCGGAGTAACTTCAACTAACTCATCGTCATCAATAAATTCTAGTGCTTGTTCTAATGTTTGTTTCAGGTGTGGAGTCAGCGTTGTCGCCTCATCGGTACCAGAAGCACGCATGTTAGTCAGCTTTTTACCCGTTAAACAGTTTACTGTTAAGTCATTAGAGCGAGTATGAATACCAATTACTTGGCCTTCATAAACTTCTGCACCATGAGTAACGAATAATTTACCACGGTCTTGTAAGCTATACAGTGCGTAAGCAACGGCTTTACCTTGGCCATTAGAGATCATAACACCATTATTACGGCGACCAATTTCACCTGGACGAACATCATCATAGTGACTGAATGTTGCATACAGTAAACCAGTACCTGATGTCATGGTCATAAATTCAGTACGGAAACCAATCAGACCACGGCTAGGGATAATGTAGTCTAAACGTACACGTCCTTTACCATCTGGTTGCATATCACGCATTTCGCCTTTACGCTCACCCATCGCTTGCATCACATCACCTTGGTGCTGTTCTTCAATGTCGATAGTCACTTGTTCAAAAGGCTCTTGTTTACGACCGTCAATATCACGGAAGATAACTTTAGGGCGAGATACGCCTAATTCGTAACCTTCACGACGCATATTTTCAATCAGAACTGACAGGTGAAGCTCACCACGACCTGATACACGGAATGCATCTGGATCTTCTGTTTCTTCTACACGTAATGCAACGTTATGGACTAACTCTTTTTTCAGACGATCTAAAATCTGACGAGAAGTCACAAACTTACCTTCACGGCCACAGAAAGGTGAAGTATTAACACAGAAATACATGCTAACAGTTGGTTCATCAACGGCTAATGCAGGTAGCGCTTCAACAGCACCCACTTCACAAATCGTATCAGAGATATTCAGTTCACCTAAACCAGTGATTGCAATGATATCGCCAGCTTCAGCAACATCAACTTCGATACGCTCTAAACCTAAATGGCCTAAAACTTTACCGACTTTACCATTACGGGTATTACCTTCGCTATCGATAATAGTCACTTGCTGGTTAGGTTTAACTTTACCACGCTTGATACGACCGATACCGATAACACCTAGGTAGTTGTTGTAGTCCAACTGAGAAATTTGCATCTGGAATGTACCTTCCAGATCAACTTTTGGTGGCTCTACATATTTGACAATAGCTTCATATAACGGAGTCATATCTTCAGCCATGTCATTATAATCTGTTCCCGCAATACCGTTTAATGCAGATGCATAGATAATTGGGAAATCAAGTTGTTCGTCAGTTGCACCTAAGTTTACGAACAGGTCAAATACCTGATCAACAACCCAGTCTGGACGCGCACCAGGGCGGTCAACTTTATTGATAACAACAATTGGTTTTAAGTTGTTAGCAAACGCTTTTTGTGTCACAAAACGAGTTTGTGGCATTGGGCCATCCATCGCGTCAACCAGCAATAGAACGCTGTCTACCATAGACATAACGCGTTCTACCTCACCACCGAAGTCGGCGTGTCCTGGGGTATCTACGATGTTAATACGATAGTCATTCCATTTAATCGCTGTATTTTTCGCAAGAATAGTAATTCCGCGCTCTCTTTCGAGATCATTTGAGTCCATCACGCGCTCAGCAACGGTTTCACGTTCACCGAACGTACCAGATTGCTGTAGTAATTTATCGACGATAGTTGTTTTACCATGGTCAACGTGGGCGATGATGGCGATATTACGCAAGTTTTCGATCACAAAATTTGCCTCAGGCATTGTAGAAATAAGCGCAGTATTGTACACGCTTTAGACGAGAGACTAAACAAGATCACAATAATGATTGCTTAACAATATGCAATTAATTGAATTGTGATCCTTTTCACGCCTCAGAATTTAGTAGTATCCGTTCCGTTGCACCAAAATAGTGCAACTAATTAGGCTTAATTTGCACCAAGTTTGTGCAATAATTAAAAAATCACAGGAGATATTCTACACTAAACTTCATCAATACAGTATATATCCCTTTTTAGATAAGTTGGCATGCTTTTCGCAATAGAATTTAGGTGAGCAAAAAATTCACCGAAAAATGTGTAAGGCCACTGCACTCAATAAAACCATTCGCCAGGAGAGTTCCTATGTCCCTTGAACATGTGTTATCCATGATTGAAGAACATAAAGTTAGATATATTGACTTACGTTTCACTGATACCCGCGGTAAAGAACAACATCTTACTATTCCGGCTCATCAGGTTAACGATGATTTCTTTGAAGAAGGAAAAATGTTCGATGGTTCCTCTATTGGTGGCTGGAAAGGCATTAACGAATCAGACATGGTACTGATGCCTGATGCAACAACCGCAATGCTCGACCCATTTTTCCAAGATCCAACCCTGATTATTCGTTGTGACGTTTTAGAACCGGGCACAATGAAAGGTTATGACCGCGATCCTCGTTCTATTTCAAAACGTGCTGAAGACTATTTAAAATCAAGTGGTATTGCAGACACAGTACTGTTTGGGCCAGAACCCGAATTCTTTCTATTTGATGACATTCGTTTCAAAAACGATATTTCGGGTGCTTCTTACGCTATCAACGATATTGAAGCGGCTTGGAACACCAATACCAAATATGAAGATGGCAACAAAGGTCACCGCCCTATGGTGAAAGGGGGTTATTTCCCACTGCCACCTGTTGATTCATCACAAGATATTCGTTCTACCATGTGTAACATTATGGAAGAAATGGGCTTAGTGGTTGAAGCACATCACCATGAAGTAGCAACTGCAGGTCAAAACGAAGTAGCAACTCGCTTCAATACCATGACCAAAAAAGCAGATGAAACCCAAATTTATAAATACGTGGTACAAAACGTGGCTCACGTATTTGGTAAAACAGCGACCTTTATGCCAAAACCTCTCGTGGGTGATAACGGTTCAGGTATGCACTGTCATATGTCACTGTCTAAAAACGGTGTAAACCTGTTCGCAGGCGACAAATACGGCGGATTATCTGAAATGGCGCTGTATTACATCGGCGGTATTATCAAACATGCTCGTGCATTAAATGCATTTACTAACCCAACCACTAACTCTTACAAACGTTTAGTCCCTGGTTTTGAAGCACCTGTAATGCTGGCTTACTCTGCGCGTAACCGTTCAGCGTCAATTCGTATTCCAGTGGTTGCCAGCATGAAAGCACGCCGAATTGAAGTACGTTTCCCTGATCCTTTAGCAAACCCTTATCTCGCGTTTGCAGCTCAATTAATGGCTGGTCTTGATGGAATTATCAATAAAATTCATCCTGGTGATGCTATGGATAAAAACCTCTATGACTTACCGCCAGAAGAAGCAAAAGAGATCCCAACGGTCGCAGGCTCATTAGAAGAAGCATTAAATGCATTAAATGCAGATCGTGAATTCTTAACCCGCGGTGGTGTATTTACTGATGATGCTATTGATGCTTATTTAGAGTTATTACGTGCGGATGTTCAACGTGTACGTATGGCACCACATCCTCTTGAATTTGAAATGTATTACAGCGCTTAAGATAAGTTTTACTGATAAAAACTTAAGCCAAGATGTAAAACTGTTTTTTTTGCCGTGAAGCTATTTTGCCCATCTTCGGATGGGCACTTTTCTCCCACTTAAGGAGTCCATCTATCACTTACGCATTGGTTCATTAATGCAATAAAGGTAAGATGCACTAAAATGGTGCAAAGAGGTATTCAATATGGAAACGGCGGACTTACCTGACAATACATTAATTTTAGACTCATTGATTCACTCAGTATTGGTTATCAACAAAGAGTTTATTATTTGCTACGCAAATCATTCTGCGTTACAGGTTTTAGCACAAAGCCGTCGAAAATTATTTGAAACGCCTTTCACTGCCCTTTTCAGCTATTACTCCTTTGATGCTGATTTAATGCGTGAAACATTAGCAAATGGACAAAGCTTTACCGACAATGAAGTGATATTGGTTGTAAATAACCAATCACACACAATGTCGCTCAGTGCCCAACCTATTTCCGAACAACATATTTTGCTGGAACTGGCGCCTATGGATAGTCAACGCCGGTTAAGCCAAGAGCAGATACAACAAGCCCAGCAAATGGCTGCTAGGGAATTGGTTAGGGGGCTGGCACATGAAATTAAAAATCCGTTGGGCGGATTACGGGGTGCGGCTCAATTGCTCGCAAAATCCTTACCTGATCCTGCTTTAACGGAATATACGCAAGTCATTATTGAACAAGCTGATCGCCTACGTGTGCTGGTGGACAGATTACTCGGCCCCCAACATCCAGGGACAAAAACACATCAGAGTATTCACCATGTCGTTGAGCGCGTTGCTCAACTTATTTCTCTCGAATGCCCTGAAAATGTTACCTTGCTAAAAGATTACGATCCCAGCTTACCTGAGTTATCACATTACCCAGATCAAATAGAACAAGTACTCCTAAATATT
This sequence comes from Proteus sp. G2673, assembly GCF_009915125.1. NCBI lineage: Bacteria > Pseudomonadati > Pseudomonadota > Gammaproteobacteria > Enterobacterales > Morganellaceae > Proteus > Proteus sp. G2673. Next base: position 183,716 of record NZ_JAABLT010000007.1, on the reverse strand, counting down.
ACTCGTAACGCCTTACAAGCTGTTGAAAAAACAGGAGGGACGATTATTTTGCGTACCCGTACTGCTTTTCAAGTCACACTCCATGGTGAGCGCTACAAACTGGTTGCACGTATTGATGTCATTGATACGGGTGATGGCATTCCTCCTCATCTACAAGATACGCTTTTTTACCCCATGGTGAGTGGTAGAGAAGGAGGAAATGGGTTGGGATTATCAATTGCGCGTAATTTAGTCGATCAACATGCAGGTAAAATCGAATTTACCAGTTGGCCCGGAAATACTGAGTTTTCTATTTATTTACCAATTAAGTAGGAGATAACCAATGCAAAAAGGAAATGTATGGGTTGTTGATGATGACAGCTCAATTCGCTGGGTACTTGAACGTGCCATTTCTCGTGAAGGTATATCTTGTAAAACCTTTGAACATGCGAATGATGTGCTTAATGCACTCAATACAGAAATACCTGATGTGTTGTTATCAGACATTCGTATGCCTGATATTGATGGTTTATCTCTTCTTAAAATCATTAAAGAAAACTACCCTACTTTACCCGTGATAATTATGACTGCGCATTCTGATCTGGATGCCGCAGTAAATGCTTATCAACAAGGGGCTTTTGATTACTTACCAAAGCCATTTGATATCGACGAAACATTAGCATTAATTGACCGCGCTATTACGCATTATCGCGAGCAAAAACAACCGAATACCGATGAAACCTCACTGCAATCAGTTACCGATATGATTGGTGAAGCACCTGCAATGCAAGAGGTTTATCGTATTATTGGTCGACTTTCTCGTTCCTCAATCAGTGTACTTATTAATGGAGAATCGGGTACGGGAAAAGAGCTAGTCGCACATGCATTACATCGCCACAGCCCAAGAGCTTCCTCTCCTTTTATTGCTCTCAATATGGCAGCTATTCCTAAAGATTTAATTGAATCAGAGCTTTTTGGTCATGAAAAAGGGGCATTTACAGGTGCTTCTCAAGTACGCCAAGGGCGATTTGAACAAGCCAATGGCGGTTCTCTTTTTCTTGATGAAATTGGTGATATGCCTCTCGACATTCAGACACGGTTACTGCGAGTGCTTGCTGAAGGGCAATTTTATCGAGTCGGCGGTTATGCTCCAGTTAAAGTTGATGTGCGCATTATTGCCGCTACACATCAAGACTTAGAAAAGCGCGTTCAAGCCGGTGATTTTCGTGAAGATCTCTATCATCGACTTAATGTAATACGTATTCAATTACCACCATTACGTGATAGAACGGAAGATATTCCCAGCTTAGCGCGCTATTTTCTGCAAAAAACAGCAAAAGAATTGGGCGTCGAAGCCAAAGTATTGCATCAACAAAGTTTGCAAATCATGATGGAATACAACTGGTCAGGCAACGTTAGACAATTAGAGAATGTGTGTCGCTGGTTAACGGTAATGACGGCAAGCCAAGAGATTATGCCTCAAGATTTACCACAAGAAATTCGCCAACCTGATGAGAGAGCCAAAAATATCAATCGAATTGCTTCTTCTCAACATTGGTCACAACATCTTTCATTATGGGCAGATGAAGCATTAGGGGAAGGAAAAGAAAACATCTTAACAGATGCTCTACCTCAATTTGAACGCACACTATTACTCAGTGCCTTGGCATATACACAAGGACATAAACAAGATGCCGCACGACTATTAGGTTGGGGCAGAAATACACTAACCCGTAAATTAAAAGAGTTAGGGATAGAGGAATATTAATCCTCTATATTCGTCATCCTTCAAGTTGCAAGGGTGTTGGCTACGCTCAGCTACCGAATCACATACATGAGTATGCTCATCGGGATATCTTTGCTTGCCGCCTACCTGCAACTCAAATGATTTAGAGTATATACCCTCTTTTGTATTTAAATTACACGAGAGAATTGACGTTGGCGCATTTGATTTCGTAAATAGGTATCAAAACACATGCAGATATTACGAATAAGCAAACGTCCTCTTGGTGTCACTTGAATGCCGTCAGCTGTTATTTCAACTAAACCGTCATCTTTCATTGGCACAAGTAATTCTAAATCTTCTTTAAAATAGTCATGGAAGACAATATCGTGCATTTTTTCAATATCAGAAAAATGCAGATTAAAATTACAAATTAAGGTTTTAATTACATCACGGCGAATACAATCATCATGAGTCAGTGATAAACCTCGCCATAGTGCATTACCTTCACTATTTACGCGCGCATAATACTCTTTCAATACCTTCTCATTTTGCGCATAGTTATCCCCTAACATACTAATTGCAGAAACACCCATACCTAATAAATCACACTCTTCATGAGTGGTATAGCCTTGGAAATTACGATGTAAAATACCTTTGCGCTGAGCCACGGCTAATTCATCATCAGGCTTTGCAAAATGATCCATTCCAATAAATTGATAGCCATTTGTCGTTAGCGTGGAAATGGTTTCTTGTAATATTTCTAATTTTTCTTCCGCTAAAGGGAGGTCTTCATCTTTAATTTTACGTTGAGCTGCAAATAAATTAGGTAAATGAGCATAATTAAATACACTTAATCTATCTGGTGATAATTCAATGACACGTTTTAATGTGAAGGCAAAACTCTCTTTGGTTTGCTTAGGTAAGCCATAAATTAAATCAATACTGGTGGAGTGAAAACCCACTTCACGCGCACGCTCTACTAATGCAAAAATAAACGCTTCATCTTGCTCACGATTTACTTTTTGTTGTACTTCTTTATTGAAATCTTGCACGCCCATACTCAGGCGGTTAAAGCCTTCATTACGCAAATGATCGATAACATCTAATTCAATCTCACGCGGGTCAATTTCAATAGAAAGCTCTGCATTATCGACAAAATCAAAATGCTGACGTAATAACGAAACCAATCGACTAATTTGTTGCTTATCTAGAAAAGTCGGTGTCCCCCCCCCCCAATGCATTTGAGTCACTTTTCGGTCTTTAAAATAGCGTGCTCGATTAATAATTTCTTTTTCTAAAACATCAAGATACTCATCTGCTTTATGTTTATGGCGCGTAATAATTTTATTACAGCCACAGAAATAACACAGCTTATGGCAGAAAGGAATATGGATATAAAGTGATAAAGGGCGCTCAGGATAACGTTGAGTCGCTTTGATAAAATCAGCATCGCCATATTGCTGATTAAACTCTAATGCTGTTGGGTATGATGTATAGCGAGGACCTGAATAGTTATACTTATGGATCAGGTCAAGATCCCAAATAATTGTTTGTTCTGACATGCCTCTACCTTCCAAAAGTGAACCGCTGATATTTCATACCAGCAAACAGACATTATGAATATCTGGAAGATATAGTGTAACCAATAAATCAGAAACTGAATATGATCGAAAGAGGTATCGCATAAATCTCTATCTTCTTATTGATAGACGATAACTCTCAAATATACGGCGTGATGTAAATCACATTATATAAAAATAGTCTTATCCATTAAAGATATTCATGAATAAATTAAGTTTATTCAATATGTTAGTCGTTTAAATTTATTGTGGAATATCAGAAGAAAACTTTTACACCGAGTTTAAAGCGATATATTACTCAAAATACGATTTAAATTAATTAAATATCTCGTTATATTGGTTTTATTATTCTTTTATTCCCTCTTAATTCGATGATTATAATAATAGTAACATTTATACCTTTACCTAAATTATAATATTACATATCCTAGAGACAAACATTGATTAATATCCAAATCAGTCGTGTTTTGATTTAAATTTGAGAGTCATTTAAAGAATAAAGGTCGCTATATTACAAGGAAAGATAGCATCCCCCATACCTTATCTTATTCTAATTGACCAGTCTCTTTTATATACCCGAATTATGGATTATTAACCATGGAAGGAAATGGACTAGCAACCAAGGATGGTTTATCTTTTCAATAACAGCACTTCTTTTTTATTTCCTCTCTATCTCATACTTATCAGATCGTAAGTATAAGCAGTATTACCTAACATTAAATAAGAATAATTATTATCCGTAAATAAAATAAGGCTCTGCTTATTTTAAACTAATTAAACAGAGCCTTTCATTATAATGCTTATTTTAGTGTATTTACTTATTTTGCATCTTTACCATAATTAGGTGAGCGAGGACCGTATAAAATACCATTGACTTTACCGGCTGAAAGTAACCGCACACTGGTTATTCCTGCAATTTGGTAACTCTTATCAGAAACGGTATTAACAATTTGATTCACAACAGCTGAAACCAACATCCCGACTAAACTACCTGATGAACCGTCTGTTTCTGTACTTGATGCCGTTGCAGAGCTGCTCCACAACACGCCACCATTACGAAGATCAACAAGCTTAGCAGTCACGGTCACTCTCGTATCACTGGAAATAACTTGATATGACGTTCCAAACTCGGTGATATCTAAGTATAAAACAGCATCTGCCCCAAAGATTTCACGTAATTTATTAGGACTTACCGCGTGAATATCCCCAGCCATGGATAAACCATTTTGCTTAAATGTCTCTTCAACGACAGCAACCGGGAAAACATAATATCCTGCTTCTGCCAAAGGGTATGTCACTTGAGATAAGAAACTGTGCCCTGCTTCAACTTCCGTTGTGTGGTTTTGCGGCACTAAGACTAAAATACTTTTTGGTTTACTCTGTTTAAATGCAGTGTAATCTGTTTTAACTGGCTGGGCGCAACCCGTTAATACCAACGTAAAAGCCAAGCAAACTAAAGTGAATAAGCGACTCATTTTTGCATTCCTTTATTTTTCATCAGGCGATCCATAAATTCTGCTGATTCAGGGTAAAGTGCTTTTTCCTCATTAAATTCAGCCATCGCTAAATCTAATGCACCTGTCGCACCATATAACATGCCTAAATGCGCATGTAATCCTGGTGGAATACCTAATGATTTAGCACGAGAAAGTTCGATGCTTTTCTTTAATGCATCAATCTGTGCTTGAGGGTCACTTTCACTTTGTTGATAGTGTTGATAAACCACTTGTTGATAACTGTCCCAGTTATAAAGTGGTTTAGGGCCACTTGCACAGCCCGTCAGTAATAATGCCCCAAAAGCAAGGCTTACTAATGATTTAGACATCGTTATATCCTTATAAAGACATATTATTTTGAAGGCTGCCAAGCATTGCTCTCAATACCTGCAACTAAGTTATTAACCGCTTCACGAATCGCTAAATCTAGCACTTTACCGTTAAGTGTTGAGTCATAGCTTGCTGTTCCACCAAATCCAATGATTTCACGGTTAGAAAGCTCGTATTCACCCGCACCTTGAGATGAGAACACCACTTCTGATGTGTTTACATTCACAACGTTTAAATTGACTTTTGCGTAAGCAACTTGGGTTTTACCTCGGCCTAAAATACCAAATAATTGGCGATCACCGACTTCTTTACGGCCAAATTCAGTGACATCACCCGTAATAACATAGGTTGCACCTTTTAATTGCTGGCTTTGGCCTTTAATACCCGCTTCTTCTTTTAATTCAGATAAATTAGCTCTATCTAATACATTAAAACGCCCAGTCTGTTGTAAGTGCGTCATTAAAATGGTTTTGGATTGATTACCTAATCTATCAACACCATCAGAGAATATTCCATTCATATAACTAGAACGGTTATCAAACTTACCAATTGAAATAGCGCTCTTAGTGCCTGTATAAGTTGTGTGATAGGTTGCGACTTTAGCAACCTCTAAAGAGCGTGAAGATTCTGATGCACAGCCTGCTAGTAATGAAGCAGAAATCATGATCAAACCAAACGATAATTTATTTAAATTCATATTCATAACCTAATAAAGGTGAAATAAACCTATAGATATTCATTCTATTAATTAAGATAGAGTTGGTATAAACGGAAACAATGGTTTCCAGTTCTAGCTCATAGACGTTCACTTAAAAACCTCAATAATAATAAGGTTATAAGACGATCAACTCATATTTATAATATAAAGGTAATCAGCGATAGGGAGAATAGAAGATGATTGATAAAAATAATAACAAATAAATATAGAGATAAAACAGAGAATGCTTTGTTTATTATTTTTTTAATATCACTTAAGTCAGTTCAATATTAAAGCTATAAAAAATAGAAGAGAATTTATATTACCTTACTATTTAATTAATTCTTATAAGTATCTTTATCAAAAGAAAACATCTAAATAATGTGTAATAAAAAAGGCGATATAACCTATATTAGTTATATCGCACTTATTATTCTCGTTCTTTTTACCAACTACCAACTAATAGGGTAGCAATAAATGCGCTATTAGCGTTTTTTTCCAAATGCTGCGGCTAAAGCATCACCCATTGCACTATTTCCTGCATTATTACCATTACTCATTGGCTGACGGTTATTACGAGCTGTTTTTTGCCCTTTGTTATTTCTAACAGAATTCGTGTTATTTGATGATGAATGTTTTTTATCACTATCACCCGCGACTTCATCTAAACGCATAGTCAGTGCAATGCGCTTGCGAGCTAAATCCACCTCAAGAACTTTAACTTTAACAATATCACCCGTTTTTACCACAGTATGTGGATCTTCAATAAATCGATCTGCTAAAGAAGAGATATGAACCAAGCCATCTTGGTGTACACCGATATCAACGAATGCGCCGAAGTTCGTCACGTTAGTCACAGTTCCTTCAAGGATCATACCACTGACTAAGTCATTCATTGTTTCGACACCTTCAGCAAACGTTGCCGTTTTAAACTCTGGGCGAGGGTCACGCCCTGGTTTTGCTAACTCTTTTAAGATGTCATTAATCGTTGGTAGACCAAACTGCTCCGTGATAAACGCTCTTGCATCAACCTGTGAGATCAAAGCGCTATTTCCCATTAAATCGTCAATCTTTTGCTGCGTAGATTGCAGGATATTTTCCACAACAGGATACGCTTCAGGGTGAACTGTTGAGGCATCAAGTGGGTTTTTGCCATCACGAATACGCAAGAATCCTGCACATTGCTCAAAAGCTTTTGGCCCTAAACGCGCCACTTTGAGTAACTGTTTTCTATCAACAAAACGACCGTTTTCATCGCGCCAGCTAATAATATTTTGAGCAATAGATTGGCTAAGTCCTGCAACACGCGTTAATAATGGTACTGATGCTGTATTTAAATCCACACCAACACTATTCACACAGTCTTCCACGACAGTATCCAGTTTTCTGGCTAATAATGTTTGGCTAACATCATGCTGATATTGACCAACACCAATTGATTTAGGATCAATTTTTACCAGTTCAGCCAACGGATCTTGTAAACGGCGAGCGATAGATACCGCACCACGAATAGAAACATCTAAATCAGGAAACTCGTTAGCAGCAAGCTCTGATGCGGAATATACGGACGCTCCTGCCTCACTCACAATTACCTTTTGTGCTTTGACATCTGGGTAACGTTTTACAGTTTCAGCAAAAAAGCGTTCGGTTTCACGAGAAGCAGTACCATTGCCAATTGCCACCAGTTCAACATTATGCTTAATACATAACGCCGCAACACTGGCTGCCGCTTTATCCGCTTGGCCTGTATGTGGATAAATCGTATCTGTGGCGATTAATTTACCAGTGCTATCAACAACCGCAACTTTAACACCGGTACGTAAACCAGGATCAAGCCCCATTGTGGCACGCATGCCGGCAGGAGCAGCCATCAATAGATCATTAAGGTTACGAGCAAAAACATTAATCGCTTCTTCTTCCGCTTTTTCTCGTAATTGGCTCATCAGTTCTGTTTCAATATGCATTAAAACTTTTATGCGCCAAGTCCAACTTACAACCGCTTTACGCCAGCTATCTGCGGGTTGATTATTTAAACGTAACCCTAAATGTTCCGTAATCAGTTGTTCACCGTAGCTCTCTTTGGGTGCTTCTTCAAATTGTGGATCTGGATTAAGTGATAATTGAAGAATACCTTCATTTCGACCACGAAACATTGCTAATGCGCGGTGAGAAGGAACATTAGCAATAGGTTCATGATGATCAAAATAATCACTAAACTTCGCCCCTTCTGCTTCTTTACCCTCAATCACTTTGGCAACAAGGTGTGCATTTTTCCATAGATATTGACGGACTTTCGCTAATAATCCAGCATCTTCTGAAAAGCGCTCCATTAAAATATAACGCGCACCATCTAAAGCGGCTTTCGTATCATTCACGCCTTTTTCTGCGTCGATATAAGCGGTTGCCACTTCTTCTGGATTATTTTGTGGTTCATTCCACAGTAAATCCGCTAAGGGTTCTAATCCATTTTCAATCGCAATCTGCCCACGAGTACGGCGCTTAGGCTTATAAGGAAGATAGAGATCTTCAAGCTCTGTTTTACTTTGAGTGTCATTAATTGAAGAACGTAACTCAGGCGTTAATTTTCCTTGTTCTTCAATTGATTTTAAAATTGTTTGGCGGCGATCGTTGAGTTCCCGTAGATAACTAAGGCGAGTTTCTAATTGACGTAATTGCGTATCATCTAGTCCGCCGGTGACCTCTTTACGATAACGGGCAACAAATGGCACCGTATTCCCTTCATCCAGTAACGTTATAGCCGAAAGGACTTGCTGGGGCTTAACTGAGAGCTCATCTGCAATAATTCGGCTTAATGATTCATTCATAAAATATTTACCTACCGAGAGGAATAGTTAAAAAAAGATGGTTATTATACACGCAGAGCACTAAAAAAATTGGGCAAATTTCCTATCTATCTCGACAATTATGAGGAAATTAACAGATTATTTTAACATTCACGTTATAGTATCTTTATGAAATTCAATGTTGATGATAGTTTTTATTTGTAATGGCAAAAAGTAACTATATTACTCGTGATGGCTGGTATGCCTTAGACAAAGAGCTAAAATATCTTTGGAAAGAAGAACGCCCCCGTGTCACACAATCGGTTTCAGAAGCCGCGGCACAAGGTGACCGTTCAGAAAATGCTGAATATATTTATGGAAAGAAGCGATTACGCGAAATTGATAGACGTGTTCGTTTTTTATCAAAACGTCTTGATGAGCTAAAAATCGTTGACCCAGATCCTCGCCAAGAAGGAAAAGTCTATTTTGGTGCTTGGGTTACGCTTGAAGATGATGACGAAAATGTCAAAACCTTTAGACTTGTGGGTCCCGATGAATTTGACCCAGCAAAGCAGTGGATTTCTATTGATTCCCCTGTTGCCAGAGCGCTTATTGGTAAGCAAGTTGATGATGAAATTAGTGTGCAAACACCAGGTGGTGAAGTTAATTACTGCGTATTATCTATCAAGTATCATTCAGAATAAGGCAAATAAATAGATTTATTCTCTTTATCCTCACCAAAGAACAAGTTTTATCTATAAATTATTAATATTTATTCTTTGTTTTTGGTTTAATATTCTTATCGATGATAGAATTCGCTAATAGAAGCATTTGCACTTCGGGAGCTTAAAAAATGCAAGAAAGTTATAAAGTGCTAATCGTAGATGATGATTTACGTCTACGTTCACTACTCGAGCGTTATTTGACAGAGCAGGGTTTTCAAATCCGTACTGCTGCAAACGCTGATCAAATGGATCGTCTGCTCACACGTGAATCTATCCACCTTATTGTGCTCGATTTAATGCTTCCAGGTGAAGATGGCTTATCTATTTGCCGTCGCTTAAGAAGCCAAAATAACCCTATTCCTATTATTATGGTTACAGCAAAAGGGGAAGAGGTTGATAGAATTGTAGGGCTTGAAATTGGCGCTGATGATTACATATCAAAACCTTTCAACCCAAGAGAATTACTCGCACGTATTCGCGCCGTTCTTCGTCGCCAAGCAAACGAACTGCCCGGTGCACCATCACAAGATAATGCCATTATCTCTTTTGGTAAATTCAAGCTAAACCTTGGTACACGTGAAATGTTCCACGAAGAAGAGCATATGCCTCTGACAAGTGGTGAATTTGCTGTATTGAAAGTGTTGGTATCACACCCTCGTGAACCGCTTTCTCGTGATAAGTTAATGAGCCTTGCTCGTGGTCGCGAATACAGTGCAATGGAGCGCTCAATTGACGTGCAAATTTCTCGTTTACGCCGCATGATTGAAGAAGATCCAACACATCCTCGCTATATTCAAACGGTTTGGGGTCTTGGTTACGTCTTTGTTCCTGATGGAACCAACGTTCAATGAGAAGGCTGAGGCTTTCCCCTCACAATAAACTGACACGCTCGTTATTTCTGGTTATCTCGCTGCTTTTTTTTAGCTTGATAGCCAGCTATATCCTTGTGCAGCATCTTATTGTTGGGCCAAGCCTTCAGCAATTTAATAAAGTATTAGCGTATGAAATACGCACATTAGTACCTGAAGAACTGATCCTAGTTGACGGCACTCCGCTAAAAATATCCCCGGCTTTACGCAATAAAATCTATAACGAATTAGGCATTTCTTTCTTTGATAAAGAAGCTGCACTTAAGGAAGGGCTCTATTGGGCAAAAATAGACGATGAATTAAGTGAACAGATGACTGAATATCTTGAGGGGAAAACTGAAATTTGGATCGAGAATACGCTGGAATATCCTGTTTTATGGGTCAATACACATATTTCCCCTTCTCTTTGGATCCGTGTACCACTAACTGAATTAGGGCAAAACTTCTTACTGCCTGTTTATCGACAAGCGATTATTTTTATTATTATCGTTGTCGCTTTTTTCTGGCTTTATAGTCGTTTTCAAAATCGCCCACTCAATGAAGTAGAGTATGCTGCGCGCCGGATTGGAAAAGGCGTCATTCCTCCTCCTATTCCTGAATCTGGCTCTTCAGAAATGCGTTCAATCATTCGCGCCTTTAACCAGATGTCATCAGGAATTCGCTCATTAGACAATGATAGAACACTTGTTATGGCAGGTGTTAGTCATGATTTGCGTACACCACTGACTCGTATTCGTTTAGCAACTGAAATGATGAGTCCCGAAGATAGTTACCTCGCAGACTCTATTAATAAAGATATCGAAGATTGTGATGCTATTATTGGGCAATTTTTAGACTATATGCGCACGGGTAAAGAGATATCTTTAGAACTGTGTGATATGAATAATCTATTACAAGAAGTCATTTCAGCTGAATCTAATTCAGGAAAAATCAGTGAAGAACATCTTTATCCAGAACCCATTAATATCACAGCTAATCCTATCGCTGTAAAACGAGCACTTGCCAATATGGTTGTCAATGCCACCCGCTATGGCAATGGCTGGATAAGCGTTTCAAGTGGAAAAAATGAAGAATATGCATGGTTTCAAGTCGAAGATGATGGCCCTGGTATTCCACAAGAGGATAGACAACGTCTTTTCCAGCCTTTTGTTCAAGGTGAACAAGCACGTAGCTCAACGGGGGCGGGTTTAGGATTATCCATTATTCGCCGTATCATGGATGCTCACGGTGGTTATGTTGAGCTTGATGATAGTGTTAAAGGTGGATTATTAATTCGAGCTAACTTTCCATTAAAAGAGCGAGAAGACGAAGACGATTAGGCACATCTTAATCTATCTCTTTTTATCTTTCTCACTTCCTTTTTTTCTTTCTCCCCTATAAATATTTCATCATTTTTATGCTTTGTCATAAAACTGTCACAATTAAGACATTTAATTGTCATCTAACTGACCTATTGTCTGTGCGTACCGTAACCGAAGTTGATAGATGTCGAAAATTATTCTACCTATCCCACAGGAGGGATTATGAAACTGATGCGTACCACCCTGACTAGTGTCATTGCCGCTGCGTTTTCAATGACCGCTCTTTCTGCACAGGCAACGACCTCGCTGACTGGTGCTGGCGCAACGTTCCCTGCCCCAGTTTATGCTAAATGGGCAGATTCCTATCAGAAAGAAACGGGTAACAAAATTAACTACCAAGGCATTGGCTCCTCTGGTGGTGTTAAACAAATCATTGCTAATACCGTTGATTTTGGTGCTTCTGATGCGCCATTAGCAGACGATAAATTACAAGCTGACGGTTTATTCCAATTTCCTACTGTGATTGGTGGCGTTGTTATGGCAGTCAATATTCCTGGTATCAAATCAGGTGAACTGACCTTAGATGGCGACACTATCGGTAATATCTATCTAGGCAAGATCCAAAAATGGAACGACCCGGCCATCGCTAAACTCAATCCAGGCTTAAAATTACCAGACCAAAATATCGCGGTTATTCGTCGTGCTGATGGTTCAGGTACCTCTTTCGTTTTCACTAGCTACTTATCAAAAGTAAATAGTGCATGGAAAGATGGCGTGGGTGCTGGCTCTACCGTTAAATGGCCAACAGGCTTAGGTGGAAAAGGAAATGATGGTATCGCTGCATTCGTTCAACGTGTACCGGGTTCAATTGGTTATGTTGAATATGCTTACGCGAAACAAAACAATCTTGCTTATACTAAATTAGTCACCGCTGACGGCGAAGTCATCGCGCCTACAGCAGACAGTTTCAGTGCGGCAGCAAGAAAAATCGATTGGAGCAAAAGCTTTGCACAAGATCTGACTAACCAAAAAGGTGAAAATGCATGGCCGATTACTTCAACCACCTTTATCCTTGTGCATCAAACACAAAAAGATGCTGTGAAAGGTAAAGAAGTACTGAATTTCTTCAACTGGGCTTATGAGAAAGGTAATCAGGAAGCGAAAAATCTTGATTATGCCGTCTTACCAACCGAAGTTGTAGAACAAATCCGCACAGCGTGGAAAACAAGTATTAAAGACAGTAATGGTAAACCGATTTACTAATAAAACGGCAACCATTAAGAAATTAGTTAACGTTCACCCCCTGTAAAACAGGGGGTAATAAATTAAAAGAGGCTTTATGGCCGAGCACACAACGGTAATAAAGACCCCTAGTAAACGAGGGGACGTTATTTTCAGCGCACTAGTCCGTCTAGCTGCGTTGATTACGCTTTTGCTTTTAACAGGTATCATTGTTTCACTGATTTTTGCTTCATGGCCAAGTATTCAGCAGTTTGGCCTTTCATTCTTATGGACAAAAGAATGGGATCCACCAGCACAGGAGTTTGGTGCATTAGTACCGATCTACGGTACCATTGTGACCTCAGTCATCGCACTGATTATTGCTGTTCCTGTCAGTTTTGGTATCGCCCTTTTCCTCACTGAATTAGCGCCTAATTGGCTAAAACGTCCATTAGGTATTGCGATTGAGTTACTCGCGGCTATCCCAAGTATTGTTTATGGTATGTGGGGGCTATTTGTCTTCGCACCACTGTTTGCCACCTATTTCCAAGAGCCTGTCGGTAATGTGCTTTCATCCATTCCTATTGTGGGTGAGCTTTTCTCAGGCCCTGCTTTTGGTATTGGTATCTTAGCTGCAGGTGTTATCCTCGCTATCATGATCATTCCTTATATCGCTTCTGTGATGCGTGATGTGTTTGAACAGACACCTGTCATGATGAAGGAATCAGCCTACGGTATTGGTTGTACAACATGGGAAGTGATTTGGAATATCGTTCTACCTTATACCCGTAACGGTGTTATCGGTGGCGTTATGTTGGGATTAGGCCGTGCCTTAGGTGAAACCATGGCGGTGACCTTTATCATCGGTAATACCTACCAATTAGACTCTATCTCACTGTTTATGCCAGGTAACAGTATCACGTCTGCATTAGCGAACGAATTTGCTGAAGCAGAAACGGGATTACACACTGCTGCATTAATGGAATTAGGGCTTATCTTGTTTGTCATCACCTTTATCGTTCTCGCGATTTCTAAGTTTATGACATTACGTTTATCAAAAAATGAAGGAGCGCGCTGATATGTCTAAAACATCCTCTTCTTCATTACGAGTTCAAACAGAAAACGAACTGCGTGTACGCCATAAACGCCAACTTTGGCGTCGTCAAAAAAACCGTATCGCGCTGTTTTTATCTATCTCGACTATGGCATTTGGTCTTTTCTGGTTAACGTGGATTTTATTCTCTACGTTCACCAAAGGCTTTGATGGCATGTCAATCGCGCTTTTTACTGAAATGACTCCACCACCGAATACTGATGGTGGTGGATTGGCGAACGCCATTGCTGGTAGTGGCTTACTGATTTTGTGGGCGACGGTTATTGGAACACCGTTAGGTATTCTTGCAGGGATTTATCTGGCTGAATATGGTCGTCGTTCATGGCTTGCTGAAACTACACGTTTTATTAACGATATTTTGCTGTCAGCGCCATCAATCGTCGTCGGACTCTTTGTCTACACCATTGTGGTTGCACAGATGCAGCACTTTTCAGGATGGGCTGGGATTATCGCATTAGCGTTACTGCAAATTCCTATCGTGATACGTACCACTGAAAATATGTTGAAGTTAGTCCCTGATAGCTTACGCGAAGCCGCTTACGCATTAGGAACACCAAAGTGGAAAATGATCTCTAAAATCACCTTAAAAGCCTCGGTATCAGGCATTATCACGGGTGTGTTATTAGCGATTGCACGTATTGCCGGTGAAACAGCACCACTGTTATTTACTTCACTATCAAATCAATTCTGGAGCACAGACTTAAACGAACCGATAGCTAACTTACCTGTGACTATCTTTAAGTTCGCCATGAGTCCTTTTGCACAATGGCAAGAGCTTGCTTGGGCTGGCGTATTACTTATCACCCTCTGTGTTCTATTTATCAATATTATTGCGCGCGTGCTGTTTGCTAAACGCAAGCACGGTTAACGCAGAAAGTTAAGCAAGAGAGACGTTGAATGATTATGGCTAATGATAACGCAGGAAATAAAATTCAAGTTCGTGATTTGAACTTCTACTACGGTAAATTCCATGCGCTGAAAAATATCTCTTTAGATATTGCCAAAAATAAGGTGACTGCATTTATCGGCCCTTCTGGCTGTGGTAAATCAACCTTACTGCGTACTTTTAATAAGATGTATGAGCTTTATGGCGAACAACGTGCAGAAGGCGAGATTCTGCTAGATGGCAACAATATCCTGACAGATAAGCAAGATATCGCGCTATTGCGTGCCAAAGTCGGTATGGTGTTCCAAAAACCAACACCTTTCCCGATGTCAATTTATGACAACATCGCTTTTGGTGTACGCTTATTCGAAAAGTTATCTCGCGCTGATATGGACGAACGTGTTCAGTGGGCTTTGACTAAAGCCGCATTATGGAACGAAACCAAAGATAAATTACATCAAAGTGGATATAGTTTATCTGGTGGTCAACAACAGCGTTTATGTATTGCACGCGGTATCGCTATTCGTCCTGAAGTGTTATTACTCGATGAGCCTTGTTCAGCACTTGACCCAATCTCAACAGGTCGTATTGAAGAACTTATCAGCGAACTCAAATCAGAATATACCGTGGTTATCGTGACACATAACATGCAACAAGCAGCACGTTGTTCTGATTACACTGCATTTATGTATTTAGGTGAGTTAATTGAATTTAGCGATACGGATACGTTATTTACGCGTCCTGCGAAAAAACAAACTGAAGATTACATCACTGGGCGTTATGGCTGATAACGAGGCAATCAATGGATAATTTAAATCACAACAAGCATATTTCTGGTCAATTTAATGCTGAGTTAGAGCATATCCGTACCGAGCTGATGGTTATGGGTGGGCTTGTTGAAGAACAACTGAAAAAAGCCGTTATGGCAATGCATAATCAAGACCAAGCATTGGCAAATGAAGTTATTGAAGGTGACCATAACGTCAATATGATGGAAGTCGCCATTGATGATGCGTGTATGCGAATTATTGCTAAACGCCAGCCAACCGCGAGTGACTTACGTTTAATTATGGCGATATCAAAAACGATCGCTGAGCTAGAACGTATCGGTGATGTTGCTGAAAAAATCTGTAAAACGGCGCTTGAAAAGTTTTCACACCAGCATCAACCTCTGCTTGTGAGTTTAGAATCTTTAGGTCAACACGCCATACAAATGCTTCATGATGTTCTTGATGCGTTTGCGCGCATGGATTTAGATGAAGCTGTACGCATCTATCGTGAAGACGCTAAAATTGATAATGAATATGAGGGGATTGTTCGTCAATTAATGACTTACATGATGGAAGATCCTCGCACTATTCCAAGTGTGTTAACCGCACTCTTTTGTGCACGCTCAATTGAACGCATCGGCGACCGTTGCCAGAACATTTGTGAGTTCATTTTCTATTACGTAAAAGGTCATGATTTCCGCCATTTAGGGGGCGACCAAGTAGAAAAAATGCTCACCAAAAGTGACGATAGCAACACCTCTAAATAAATTTATCTCTCTTTTTCTTTTCTTCAAAACAGCGACGCTGATGTCGCTGTTTTTTTATTTTCTTATCAATTAATCCCCTTCTAGCTCAACACGTTTTTTTATCTTATTCCTTAAAAGCATATACATATCAATTTTTATTATTTTATGAACTTAGATCAACTTGATAGCGTGATATCCAACATAACGATGATAATTCTTTTCTTTGGGGTGAATAATGAAACTACGTGTTTTGGCAACCGCATTAATTGCAGGCTCTGTGCTTTTCTCTGGTCTTGCAAAAGCAGATAAACTCGATGATATAAAAAAAGCAGGTGTAGTACGTATCGCGATTTTTGATAGCAATCCTCCTTTTGGCTTCATTGATCCTCAAACCAAAAAACTGGCAGGTTATGATGCGGATATCGCCAATGAGATCGCCAACGATTTAGGTGTAAAACTGGAACTTCGCCCAACAAACCCAGCAAACCGTATCCCACTTTTAAGTTCTAAGAAAGTTGATTTAATCGCGGCCAACTTCACCATTACCGATGAACGCGCTAAGCAGGTTGACTTCTCTATTCCTTACTTTGCAACCGGACAAAAATTTATTGCACGTAAAGGGGTTTTAACTAACCCAGAACAAATTCATTCACTGCGCATTGGTGCAGATAAAGGTACTGTTCAAGAAATCACGTTACGTGAACGCTATCCTGACACCAAAGTTATCTCTTATGACGATACACCACTGGCTTTCGCCGCATTACGTAATGGTAACGTACAAGCCATCACACAAGACGATGCAAAATTAGTGGGTTTATTAGCCAATCTTCCTGATGCCATTAAAGCAGATTTTGAAATTTCACCGTTTAGCATCACCCGTGAATACCAAGCAGTTGCAGCAGCTAAAGGTGAAGAACGTTTAATTAATGAAATCAATAACACACTATTAAGATTGGAAAAAGAAGGCAAAGCAGAAGAGATCTATAACCGCTGGTTTGGCCCTGAAACCAAATCAGCTCAACCTCGCGGTGATTTTAAATTTGCCCCACTATCAGAGCAAACACCACAATCTTGATCTTTAAAGCGTAATAACTTTCTTCTTTCATCAAAATAAAGTTATTCCTTTACTAAAACACCTACCCCGCTTTTGCGGGGTTTGGTGTCTACAATAGGCCTATTATATGTTTGAGCAATTTCTATCACATTACCTTCTTGAGCCACACTATTTAAGCTGGCTCTGGAACGGTTTTCTAATCACTTTGCTTATCTCTTTTTGGACTATTGTCATCGCAACATTAATGAGCTTCGCCCTTAGTGCTGCAAGAGATAGCACGTTTGCGCCATTACGCTGGTTAGCCACTGCTTATACTTCACTATTTCGAAATACTCCACTGTTAGTACAGTTGTTCTTTTGGTATTTCGCCTCAGGAGAATTTCTGCCACAAAGCGCCATGATGTGGTTAAACACACCTCATGAGATTGTATTCTTAGGTGTAACACTTTCTTGGCCTTCTTTTGAGTTTTTGGCTGGCATTGTGGGGCTGACATTTTACTCAACGCCATTTATTGCCGAAGAGCTGAGAGCGGGCATTCAAGGTGTTAAACAAGGGCAAAAATATGCCGCTTTAGCACTAGGCTTAACACCGTGGCAATCTATGCGTTATGTGATTTTACCTCAAGCGTTTCGTATTGCTCTGCCTCCTTTGTTGGGTCAATACATGAATGTGATAAAAAACTCATCACTGACTATGGCTATTGGTGTTGCAGAGCTTTCTTACGCATCAAGACAAGTCGAAACAGAATCACTACGTACCTTTGAAGCCTTTGGTGTCGCAACCATTCTTTATATTGCGGCGATAGCCTTGATGGAAGCTTGGGGACAATGGCATCAGCAACGTAAATTAGCACAAGGATATTAAAATGGATTTTACTGTTATTGCTGATAACTGGCAGTACTTACTCTTTGGTGCTTATCCTGATGGGCCTTTAGAAGGTGCAGCGCTGACCATCTTTATCAGTATCATTGCGGGTATTGCATCTATTATTTTAGGTACCTTAGGTGGCATTGCACTTGCGATGCTCAGAGGCATCTGGGTTAACCTTTTCGCGGCTTTTTTAGGTTTTTTCCGCGCTATTCCCGTCATTATGTTGATATTTTGGGTCTATTTTTTATTGCCCGTTGTATTAGGGATGGAAATACCTGAGATCACCACCGTAATTTGTGCATTGGCGTTAATTACATCGTCTTATATTGCACATGGCGTTAAAGCGGGTATCTTGGCGATTGGGAAAGGTCAGTGGCAAGCAGGGTTATCGTTAGGCTTTAATCGCTGGCAAGTGTTGTGGCATATCGTATTGCCACAAGCATTACGCATGATGGTGCCTTCATTTATTAATCAGTGGATAGCCTTAATCAAAGATACTTCATTAGCTTATGTCGTCGGTGTCGGTGAGCTTTCGTTCTTAGCGACACAAGTCAATAACCGCAGTATGGTTTACCCAATGGAAGTCTTTCTGTTTGTTGCTTTTATCTATTTTGTTCTCTGTTTTTCATTGGAAATTATTGCCAATAGAGTGGCTAAATTATTTTCCACACAAAAAGAAAAGCGCCCTTTTTGGCAAAGGGTGTTACCGTTTAGAAAAAAATATTTCACCGAAAAAGAAAAGGCATAGAAAAGGATTTAAATGTATGACTGATCCCGCTATAGAAATTGCATCATGTCGATACCATTATTAGACTTATTAGCCTCCTTACATTTATCCAGTTTAACCCTTAAAGGATCTCAACGTTTTTTAAGCTTTAGATTTTCCCTCTACGCAATCGATTACTTTTTTAGGTGCAGTTATGGTTTTATTTGTGTAGGATAAAGCGAAAAACATTTTTTTTGGGATCTTTTGTCTATGAGCATGTCATCACCAAACTCTGGTTCACAGGGTTTGCTCCAACGTGTGTTTAAGCTACAAGAACACGGTACAAACGCTCGCACTGAACTAATTGCGGGTATCACGACTTTCTTAACGATGGTTTATATTATCTTCGTTAACCCTCAAATTCTCGCCGCTGCCAATATGGATATCAAAGCCGTCTTCGTAACGACCTGCTTAATTGCGGCTTTCGGCAGTATTTTAATGGGATTAGTGGCAAATTTACCTATCGCCGTTGCCCCCGCTATGGGTCTAAACGCCTTCTTTGCTTTTGTGGTTGTTGGCGCGATGGGCTACTCATGGGAAGTTGCTATGGGAGCGATTTTCTGGGGTGCCGTAGGTCTGTTTTTACTCACGCTCTTTCGTATTCGTTATTGGATAATTGCCCATATTCCACTGAGTTTACGTGTGGGTATTACGAGCGGTATCGGCCTTTTTATCGCCATGATGGGCTTAAAAAACTCCGGTATTATTATTCCTAATAACGACACTATCGTGACTATCGGTAATTTTGCTTCTCATAACGTATTACTAGGTGCATTAGGCTTTTTTATTATCGCTATTCTTGCTGCTCGTAATATTCATGCCGCAATTCTTATCTCAATTGTTATCACCACTATCATTGGTCTTTTCTTAGGGGATGTTCAATATCAAGGTATCTTTGCTATGCCACCTTCTATCACTACCGTGGTAGGTAAGGTGGATATTGTTGGCGCGTTAGATATCGGCCTTTCTGGTGTGATTTTTGCCTTTATGTTAGTTAACCTATTTGACTCTTCAGGCACATTAATTGGTGTGACAGATAAAGCGGGATTAACCGATGACAAAGGCAAATTTCCACGGATGAAACAAGCATTATATGTCGATAGCTTAAGCTCTGTTGCAGGCTCTGCAATGGGAACATCGTCTGTCACTGCTTTTATCGAAAGTACTTCGGGTGTTTCTGTCGGCGGTCGTACAGGTTTAACGGCGGTCGTTGTCGGTGTTCTTTTCTTACTCGCGATCTTCTTATCACCACTCGCAGGCATGGTACCAAGCTATGCGACGGCAGGCGCACTGATTTATGTGGGTGTATTAATGACATCCAGCCTTACGCGCGTGAAATGGGATGATTTAACAGAATCTGTTCCAGCCTTTATCACTGCTGTCATGATGCCATTTAGCTTCTCAATTACTGAAGGTATTGCTCTTGGTTTTATTGCCTATTGTGTGATGAAAGTGGGTACTTTCCGCTGGAAAGAAATTAATCTATGTGTTGTGATTGTTTCACTGCTATTTATTTTAAAAATATTACTAATTGATACTCACGTGATTGATTTAAATAATTTATTTTAACATTTAATAAATTAAGATCATGATGATACAGACAAAACGGCACCAATAACGTGCCGTTTTTTATAAGAAAAGAGGTGATTATGCAACGTTCGTGGGCAACAACAAACCAAAGATAATCGAATCAGAAACCTCATCACCGACTATCCAACGCTGTTTAAGATACCCTTCCTGTTCAAAACCTAATTTCGCTAATAAAGCAGCTGAAGCTTTATTATCAGGGTGAATATCGGCCTCTAAACGACGAACAGATAAATGCGTTTGGAGATACGTGATAAACGCAGCCATAGCTTCTTTCATCACCCCCCTGCCTTGATAAGCCGTATCAAGGCAATATCCGATTTCGCCACGTCGTGAATTAGGGTAATGATTAAAGAAAACACACATCCCCATCAGTGTATTAGTTGCTTTATCTATCACCGCTAAACGCAGATACTCTTTTCTTTCCATATGGGTGATATCTTGAATGATATCTTCTTGCGCTTCTTGCAGAGATTGCCAAGGAAGATGACTCCAGTAGCGCGTCACTTCAGGTGAGCTCATGATCTTAAACCAATCTTCCGCATCCCCCATTTCAAAAGGGCGCAATCTTAATCTTTCTGTTTCAACCTGAATATCGGCGTAACGCATCTCTACTTTTCCTTATGTGTTTTTGGCGCCACAAATGCAATACAAACTGGCTCGGCAATGGCATCAGGTTCAGCACGAAACATTATCTCTTGAGTATCCGCTATTTTTAAGCTCGGCCAGTGTTTTAATCCTTCATCAAAATGTGCTTTTTCACAGTAATAGCCGACTGCACTCACTAAGACGACACCTTTTTCTTCTAATTGTTGAAGTGTTATATATCGATTATAAATATTAGGTGGTTGAACATTTTCTTCTAACACCCAAGGCTGTGAAGATAATGGTCTATCTTTACCATAAAAAGTCACCCATTCATGCATATACTCACCACCAACATATGCAAGTGGCGTGTGATAATGCTGATGCCATGCTTGTTCAACCTCTTGCACAAAGGTTTTTACACCAATAAATTTTTGACCTGCATTACGCACATTAGCAGCTTGAACGACGGTATAGCCAGAAACAACCAACATGCCAAACACACCTAAACCGTACAATACACCACGCAATGAACGCTTAGGCATGACACTGATTGAACCCACAAAAAGCGCAGTTGCAACTGACATAAAGGGTTGTAACCATTCCGTGATACGTCCACCTTCATGAAAACTAAACCAGACAAAAATAATTACCAATGGGAATAGCAATACAAAATTCAATAATTGGCTATCTTTAGATGCAGACCAACTTACTCGGCCACCATAAAGACGTAATATTACCCACATCAAGATAATGGGATAAAAAACCGTCAGTACAGCACGCGTTGTACGCAAATTAAAACGGTTTTCTATTTGTGAATCGACCCACTTAAAAGCGGCAAAGTCGGTTTGCCATAACCAAATAAAATTAGGGATAACAAAAGCAAACCAAATAACCAACGCTATATAGAAATAGGGAGAACAATAACTTGCTCGAACTTTAGGTACAAAAAGGCTTGATAAAAACACAGAACCTATAAAAGCTAACGATGAATATTTCCCCATTGTGGCGATACCCATCGTAATCGCAAAACCAATCCAATATTTTTGATTGTCATTAATAGCACAAAGGAAAAAATAGAACGCCCATGCCCAACAACCCACTAGAATATAATTATCGTTATACGGGATAATATCAAAGTTGATAACGCCAGATAAATTAAGCGACAACATAGCAAACCAAGCTAGATTAGTATTTTGTGTCAACTTATAGGCTAAGTTCCAAACACCTAATAGCCCAATGGCAATGACAATAAAGTGGATAAAATACCAATAAAAGCTAAAATCGATACCGCCATAAATAGCCGGTGTCATTATAAAACCAACAAACCAAGGATTTTTTGGAGATCCCCACCCTCCATTAGTGCCCCAATTAACAGCCTCAACAGCATCATAAGGCACGGTAGGGTCAAAGAGATAACTCACTAAGATCCAGAGCGTCGCATAACCAATAACCCACCAATATACTGGTTTACGTAATTGTGCAGATAATAATGTCATAATAAATAAAAATTTAAGTTAATTAATTTAGTTTGGTCGTTGATTGACGTCACAACACAGTAAAGTATAGTGAAACGAACCGCACATTGTACGTGAGCAAAAATTAAATTGTCTTAAATTTGCGCTTTTATTGAAAATTTGTTTCTGATAGATTGCGCAACCAAGAAGATCACTATCGAGTTACCATTATGAATATGATTAAAAGAAAACCCGCAGCTAAAACACGTAAGAAATCTCGTGAAGAGCTGAACGCGGAAGGACGTGAACGTAAACGTCAAAAAAAACACCGCGGCAATCCTGCCGGTAACCGTCAGCAGGAAGCGGAAAATAAACAGCAAACGAAAAATACAGCGCCGAAAGATCCCCGTATTGGTAGCAAAAAACCGATCCCTCTGATTGTGGGTGATACACCAAAAGTGGCGAAGAAAAAACCGGCACCCGTTAAAGAAGAGCCCGTTCGTTTAACATCTGAGCAAGAATTAGACCTGTTAGAAAACGATGCTCGTTTAGATGAATTACTGTCTCGTCTTGAAAACGGTGAAAAACTCAACGCAGAAGAACAGGCTTATACTGAGAAAACCCTTGATCGTATTGACGAATTAATGGTTGAACTGGGTATTGAGTTTGAAGATGATGACGATGAAGAGAAAACAGAAGACATCATGCAATTGCTGAAAGGTAAATAATCAAAAGATTAATTATTTTCCTTGATTAGCTGACATCTAACGGATATTAATAACTTATTGATATCCGTTATTTTTTATAACGTTTTCTCTGTTTTACTTTTCATTAATTTTTATTATCAACAATAGATTAAATAACCCTCACAAGCTCAGATAACTCCATCTATTCCTCTCTTGTTATCCCTGATATCCTATTTTTCTATCTTTAATATACGAGTGATAAAAAATATGGATAACAGACAGCAGTACTTAGATATCGCAGCCGGGCAAGGAGAAAAAGTGCCCTCTCGTATAGTGGCCTTCCCTGCACAGCCACTAAACTATGCGCTTATTGAACAACGTCTAGACGAACAGACAGATTACACTGATGGTGAAATAAATTATCTCAGTGAAAATATTGACGACGGTTTTTTCTATCGTTGCCAACATGGTGATGACGAGTTACATTTTTTTGTCTGTCTTTACCCTCGTGATGAAAATTACGAAATACGCCCAATGTATTCAACAGATGAACTTACCCCGCAATTATTAGCGCACGCAAATACCACAACTCAAGATTTATTGTTGGAAACACTGTTTACTGAAACCTTGCATCCTTTAGCGAGTTATCGCCATCAACTGAATTTTCTTAATATCATCGCACCCGAAATAGTTTTAGCATTAGATGAATCAGCGGCAGGTAAAGCATTAACGCCTGAGTGGATACGCTTCCAATTAGAAACGCCCGATCTTTATCCTGAAGTAGAAAGCTTATATGTTATTCATGCTGTCTATGACACAGAAAATGAACCACCAACCATGTTCTGGTTCCATACACATGGATTAGCTCGTTGTGGTTTAACAGAAGTCGATTTAGTTATTCCAAGTATGCTTGAATCTTACTATGGTATTCCTGATCTCTTCCGTTGCTTTGTTAATAACAGCATTAATCATCGCCAAATTGCATTTGGTGAACCAATGCTTTGCGGTCAAACATCATCAGGCTTGGAGTATCTTGTCGCATTACCTTTTGAAGAAGGTATTCGCCATATTAATCAATCAACACCACTCGAAAGCCTTAGACCTTTAGAAGAGATGCGTTACGACACGGAAGGTGCACCACACGGCGTTTTCTTGGGTGATTTGGCCGATCGTGATGAATATCATCAACATCCTTCTTCTATGCTATTTAGAACCAATGAAGAAAATCCTGTTTTAGAAACCTTCTTTAAAGGTTATGAAGAGCAGCAAGCGATGATGCTACTGCGTAGCAATGAAGAAACCTATGAGATGTCTGAAAAAGCCAAGCGACGTTGGGAATACTTCGTTTCTATGTTTGATAACTACAATCAACCACCTGTTGAGAAAAAAAGTGGGTTTCTCTCCAAGTTATTAGGAAAAGACAAACCCGAAGAGACCGAAAACCCGTGGCAATTTATGATCAAATTCGGCATTCCTTATGGTGAAGAGGAAGAGCTAGAGCATATGTGGTTTGTGCCACAGTCTCGTGATGGAGACACTGTTTATGCAAAATTACTCAATGTGCCATTTTATGTGAAAGAGATGCAAGAAGGTGAAATCTATCCCATCAATATAGATTTAATTACTGATTGGGTCGTTTCATTTGAAGGTGATAGCTATACCCCTAACAATATTTACCAGCTTTTTAGCCACCAGCAAACTCACTAATTAGTAGGCATTCACAATAACAACGCGAGCTTTTTTACTTAAGCTCGCGATCTTCATATTCTTGAAATCTACGTTTATCTTGTTCCCTGTTAATACTATTAATTGATTATTATTTTATTGCTACATCGACATCTCAACACTTCACATTTTGTTTTTGTCTAGTAACAGATAGAGAAAACAGCCTGATTTCCTCCCAATATCTTTTCTCTGGTTGATTTAAATCAAGTGCAGATAAGTGTAGTCTAGGCTAAATTATACCCAATAAGGATAGTTATAATTCTCATTAGCATTAAAAATATTTATTATAATTATCCTGACTATTATTATGTGAATTCTCATACGCGTTAATAATTATCAGTATCATTATTTTTTGTATCAACATTCGTGGAAGGACGATTATGTCTCTGATCCCAAATCACAGTTATAAAATCTTGAGCTACTCACCTCAGATTAGCCCTGCATACAGACAGAAATTGTTATCTTTAGGTATGTTACCTGGCGCTGTGTTTAACGTTATTCGTATCGCCCCACTGGGTGATCCTATTCAAATAGAAACGCACCGAGTCTCCCTAATTTTAAGAAAAAAAGATCTCGCATTCATTAATCTTAGCGAAGTAGTTCATAACGAAAAATAATCGTTATTTCTCATTCAACCTGGCAAGACAACTATTGGCATCACTATTATGACTCCTCTCACTATAGGCCTTATCGGTAATCCCAATGCCGGTAAAACAACACTCTTTAATCAGTTAACAGGCTCTCGTCAGCGTGTGGGTAACTGGGCGGGTGTAACGGTCGAACGTAAAGTTGGTCGTTTCACAACTGCAAATCATAAAATTGAGCTCGTCGATTTACCCGGAACTTACTCTTTAACGACAATCTCAGAACAGACATCGCTTGATGAGCAAATCGCCTGCCATTTCATTTTAAGTAATGAAGCAGACATGTTGATTAACGTGGTTGATGCATCAAACCTTGAGCGTAACCTCTATTTGACATTGCAACTGCTTGAGCTTGGTATTCCGTGTATCGTGGCATTAAACATGCTCGATATTGCAGAACACCAAGATATGCAAATTGATATCAAGGCACTTTCAGAACATTTGGGTTGTCCTGTTATTCCAATGATTTCAACCAAAGCATCTGGCATTGATAAGCTCAAAGAAGCCATTGATACCTTCCCGGCTGAAAAGAAAAAACCACAAGAATTACTCACTTCTTATCCACTATGGTTATTAAATGAAGTTGAGGTACTTGCTGAAAAAATTAATCATGATGAGTTTAATTTACAGCAACGTCGTTGGATGGCATTACAGTGTTTAGAGGGCGATATTTATACTCACCAACGAGCTCAAATCACGAGTGAAGATATCAAAAACATCCGCCAACGCATTCAAGACGAACAGAATAATGAACCAGAATTAGTCATTGCGGATGCCCGTTACCAAAATATTGAGCGCATCTGTCATACCGTGATCAATATGGAGTCCATTAAGCCGAATATTCTGACACAAAATATCGATAAAGTGATATTAAACCGTTGGTTAGGTGTTCCTATCTTCCTGTTTGTTATGTATTTAATGTTCGTTCTAGCAATTAACATTGGTGGTGCATTACAACCTGCTTTTGAAGGTGGCTCCGAAACTATCTTTATTCATGGTATTCAATGGGTTGGTGCAACGTTTAACTTCCCTGAATGGCTGACAATTTTCCTTGCTCAAGGTGTCGGTGGCGGTATCAATACTGTTCTTCCATTGGTGCCACAAATCGGGATGATGTACCTCTTTTTATCTATCCTTGAAGACTCAGGTTATATGGCTCGTGCCGCATTTGTTATGGATAGATTGATGCAAGCTCTGGGATTGCCGGGTAAATCATTCGTACCACTGATTGTCGGTTTTGGTTGTAACGTACCTTCCATTATGGGTGCGCGTACTCTAGATGCACCCAGAGAGCGATTGATCACCGTATTAATGGCACCGTTTATGTCTTGTGGTGCTCGTTTAGCGATCTTCGCGGTATTTGCGGCAGCTTTCTTTGGTAAAAACGGCGCGAGTGTTGTTTTCTCGCTTTATCTTCTGGGTATTGTGGTTGCTATCCTCACAGGCTTGTTGCTAAAACACACCATTATGCGCGGCGAAGCATCACCTTTCGTGATGGAACTGCCTGTTTATCATGTTCCTCACCTAAAAACGTTACTAATGCAAACTTGGCAGCGTTTAAAAGGCTTCGTGGTACGTGCGGGTAAAGTCATTATTATTGCCAGTATGTTTATCGGTGCATTAAATAGCTTTACTTTCTCAGGTAAGCCTGCCGATAACATCAATGACTCTGCATTGGCAGAGGTCAGTAAAGTGATCACACCATTATTGCAACCTATTGGTGTTCATAACGATAACTGGCAAGCAACGGTAGGTTTAGTCACTGGTGCGATGGCAAAAGAAGTGGTTGTGGGAACATTAAATACCCTTTATACCGCGGAAAGCATTGTGAACGAGCCTTTTGATCCTGAAGAATTCGATCTGTGGGGTGAAATTGGTGACGCCTTTGGTGAAACATGGGATAGCTTAAAAGAGACTTTCACGCTAGCTGCGCTTTCTAATCCAATTGAAGCAAGTAAAGGTGATGGTGAAATGGATACCGGCACAATGGGAACTATGGGGGCAAAATTTGGCTCCGGCATTGCTGCATACAGCTATTTAATCTTTGTTTTACTGTATGTGCCTTGTGTTTCAGTGATGGGTGCTATTGCGCGTGAAACCAGTCGTGGCTGGATGACCTTCTCTATTCTTTGGGGATTAAATATTGCTTACTCACTGGCTGCGCTGTTCTATCAAACCGCAACCTTTAGCGAGCATCCACAAAGTAGTGGTATCACCATTGCGGCTGTAGTTATCTTCAACTTAATTTTGTTTATCTTGTTGCGTAATGCCCGTAATCGTCTAACAATTAACTTAAGCAATAAACCTTCATTGGCTAAACAATGTTGTTCAAAAGGTAGTTGTCACTAAGTGACCAAGGAAAAGTAAGATGGCTAGTTTGATAGAAGTACGTGATTGTATCGCCCTTAATGGTCGAGCCGATGCCCGTCTTATCAGCCATCAACTCAATATGCCTGAACCGTTGGTGCAAGCAATGTTAGAGCGGCTCACATTGATGGGTAAGCTTCAAGAGGTAGATGTCGAGGATTGTCTTACGGGCAGTTGTAAAAGTTGCCCTGAAGCCACCGCCTGCCAGACAAAGCTTTATCAATTACGCTAACAATAATGGTGTATAACCGACTTAAATCCCCTATTTTTATAGGGGATTTTTCTATCATCACACTCGGTTCTATCTTGCTTGGTGCATAATAGTAGTTCATTCTTTACATGCGTGAATAAGTGCGTCACTAAATTCATCTGGATGTGAAATAAACGGTGCATGAGCCGCATTACGGAAAATAACCGAAGGTGATTGTGGATAAATAGCATCTAATAACCCAGCTACTTTTCGAGGTACTAACCCATCTAAATAACCGTAAAAACGAATAAAAGGGCAACTCAGCATTTTCAACTCTTCTCGTAAATCCTCAGTACGCAGAATTTCTAATCCTCCATTAAGCACTTCAACAGAAGGAAGAGGTTGCTCTAATACCACTGATTTTAATGCCTTCATATCTTCACGCGCACTTTGAGTACCTAATGTTTGCAGTGCTAAAAAGCGCTCAACTGTACGATGAAAATTCTCATTTAACTGCTGTTCAAACCCTCTTAAAACCTCAGATTTGATACCAGGCCAATCGTCATGAGCACCAAAACAAGGTGAAGAAGCTACGGTAATCAACGCTTGCACATTATTAGGATTATCTAAAACAACACGGCTCGCGACTAATCCACCTAGAGACCATCCTAGCCAAATAGCATTAGCAGGCGCTTTTGTAAAAACAATCTCTGCCATCTCTTTTAATGTGAGGGCAGGAAAACCTTGGCTACGCCCATAACCCGGTAAATCAACAAGATGCAGTGTAAAATGCGAGCTTAGCCGCGGTATTAATGATTGCCAGACCTCGGCATTCAATCCCCACCCGTGTAATAGCACAAGATCTGTTTTTCCTTCACCGATTGTCTGCCAATACAATTTATTCATTGTTATGATCTCTTCTCTTAATACAGGGATTTTGATTATGTGGATAACAATAGCAGGATATTGTTGGTTATGTCGCCAACCCTTACATTATGATACTAAAGGTATTTGTTCGAGTTGTATTCGCTATTTACCTAAACAACATAACCGTTGCCCATGCTGTTTATATCCCTCATCTCACGCTATGATGCTATGTGGGCGCTGCTTACAATCGCCTCCACCATGGAAACAGATGTTGACAGTCACAGACTATCAACCTCCATTAAATAAATTATTACACCTTTATAAATACCAACCTCGCCCTCAAATAGCTTTATGTCTCGCACGACTTTTTCTATTGCGATGGCTTTCACATCATAGAGAAAATGGGGTGCAGAAACCCGATAGAATTATTAGCGTTCCTTCGCATCGCCATCGCCGTTGGTCTAGGGGCTTTGAGCAAGTAGAAGCGATTGCTAAGCCTTTGGCAAGGTGGCTAAATTGTGCTTATCAACCAGATACCCTGATAAGAACTCGTGCTACACTGGTGCAAACGCATCTTAATGCCAAGCAAAGGCAACAAAATTTAAAGAATGCATTTATATTAAATAACACAGTGTCGGTATCAGGGAAAAATCTGGCACTAATTGATGATGTTATCACTACAGGCGCGACATTAAAGAGTATTGTCCCCTTGTTATTTCGTGCGGGAGCACGCTCTGTTGAGGTATGGGCGATTTGTCGAACCTTGTAGTTAACCGCCAATTGGGCGTATGATAACCAACCAGAACAGTCAACTATTGAGCAAGACGATATGATTATTATTACTGATGCCGCACAGGCGCATTTTGCCAAACTACTGGCTAACCAAGAACCCAACACCCAAATTCGCGTATTCGTTATCAATCCAGGCACACCTAATGCTGAATGTGGCGTTTCATACTGCCCACCTGATGCCGTAGAACCAAACGATACTGAAATTAAGTTCGAAAAACTTTCTGCGTATGTTGATGACATCAGCGCACCTTTCTTAGAAGATGCAGAAATTGATTTTGTTACTGACCAACTAGGCTCACAATTAACCCTGAAAGCACCTAACGCAAAAATGCGTAAAGTCGATGCTGATGCACCATTAATTGAACGCGTAGAATACGTACTACAATCACAAATTAACCCACAATTAGCAGGGCATGG
The DNA here is from genome assembly GCF_009915125.1 of Proteus sp. G2673. Taxonomy (NCBI): domain Bacteria; kingdom Pseudomonadati; phylum Pseudomonadota; class Gammaproteobacteria; order Enterobacterales; family Morganellaceae; genus Proteus; species Proteus sp. G2673. The sequence goes on along the minus strand of NZ_JAABLT010000007.1, from coordinate 153,485 downwards.
TGGTCGTGTTAGTCTAATGGAAATCACAGAAGATGGTTATGCTATCTTACAATTCGGTGGTGGGTGTAACGGTTGTTCAATGATTGATGTCACATTAAAAGATGGTATCGAAAAAGAACTGTTAAACCAGTTCCCAAATGAATTAAAAGGTGTGAAAGACTTAACTGAACACCAACGTGGTGAACATTCCTACTACTGATCCTTCAGTATCACATCCCCTATGATACTCACCTGCACGGATATCATGGGGGATTTGTTTATTAAAATAATCATTTACAAAGTATAACGTCATCTTTACCTATTTGACGTTATGATAAATGTACCGTTCTCTCGCTCAGAACAAATAAATCAATTAACAATATAATAAATAAGACAATTATGGATAAGTTTCAATTTCTCAGCATTGAACAAGCCTATCAATTCTGGACATCTCAATCGGCAATCTTAGTTGATGTTAGAGATCCTCAGAGTTACCGCATGGGTCATGCTACCGGCGCATTTCATCTCACCAATGATACGCTAAACAAATTTTTACAAGATGCTGACTTTGATGTGCCTGTGATGGTGATGTGTTATCACGGTCATAGCAGTCAAGGAGCAGCTCAATATCTGGTCAATATGGGCTTTGAAACCGTTTACAGTGTTAATGGTGGTTTTGAAGCATGGCTAAGAGAGTTTCCACAAGCGATAACCTCTCTGCAATAACTACAGATGAGTTTTGTTAATGATCCACATTATTACGCTTTCTAACCCTCAAGCAGCTGATTTATTTGTCAATTATATGGCAACAAAAGGTGTGCGAATTCACGCAAAAAATGAAAATCAGCAGATCTCACTTTGGTTAGAAGACCAACATCAATTGGATATGGTTGAAAAAGAACTCAATACTTTTTTACGCGAGCCTTTTCACCCACGTTACCAAGCCGCAAGTTGGCAAACCGGTAATCCGCAAAATACGGGTATCAAATATCGCCCAGCTTTTTCGATAAAAAATATGGTGCAACGTTCAGGGCCGTTAACGGTACTGGTGATTATTTTATGTATCCTCGTTTTTATCTGGCAACAAGTGGTTGGTGACTATGATGTCATGCTCCATTTAGCATGGCCTTATGAAGAGAGCTTAAACCTTGAAGTTTGGCGCTATATTACCCCAGCGTTTATTCATTTTTCACTGATGCATATCGCCTTCAACCTTGCTATGTGGTGGTATCTCGCAAGTCAAACAGAGCAACAATTAGGCACCGGTAAATTATTTGTGATCATGCTCGTTTCTGCGCTCTTTAGTAATTGGGCACAATCCTTGTTTACAGATTCCAACTTTGGTGGGCTTTCTGGCGTTGTTTACGCATTAATTGGCTATGTCGGTTTAACAGGAATACGTAATCCAGAAAAAGGTATTGGCGCTCCAACAGGTTTAATCGTCTTTTCAATTTTGTGGATTGTTGCTGGTTATATGGGCGTTTTAGGTGACTCTATCGGGAATGCTGCACATTTTGCAGGCTTCCTTATCGGCTTATTGATGGCTTTGTGGGATAATCGACATCAATTATCTCGTAGATCATAATAAAATTAACATGATATTTTTAACATTAGGGGATACCTGTGAAGCAAACGCAACGACATGATGCCATCATTGAACTGGTACGCCTACAAGGCTATGTCAGCACTGAAGAATTGGTGGAGCATTTTGAAGTCAGCCCACAGACCATCCGACGTGATTTAAATGAATTAGCGGAAAAGAACAAAATCCAACGTCATCACGGTGGTGCGGCATTACCTTCAAGCTCAGTGAATACGGCTTATCATGATCGTAAAATTATGTGGTCTGATGAAAAATCACGTATCGCACAACGAGTAGCAAGCTTAATTCCTGATGGTGCAACACTGTTTATTGATATCGGTACAACACCTGAAGCGGTCGCACATGCATTAATTAACCACAAAAACCTACGTATCGTGACCAACAATCTCAATGTGGCAACGTTACTGATGGGCAAAGAAGACTTTCGCTTAATTCTTGCGGGTGGTGAAGTACGTACACGAGATGGTGGCATTGTCGGTGAAGCGACACTTGATTTTATCTCTCAATTCCGTCTTGATTACGGTATCTTAGGGATAAGCGGTATTGATATGGATGGTTCTCTACTTGAGTTTGATTACCATGAAGTTCGCACTAAACGCGCAATTATCGAAAATTCACGCTGTGTAATGTTGGTGACTGACCATTCTAAGTTTGGTCGTAATGCGATGGTGAATTTAGGTAATATGAATCTAATCGATTACTTATTTACCGATCAAGAACCCCCCGCAGGGATCCAAAAAATTGTTGAGCAACACAACGTTCAACTCGAATTATGTTAATTGAATAAATTCCTCAAAAAGTACCTTATCAGGTACTTTTTTTTCGCCTATTTCCTACTAAACTCAGATTAATCCATTCTATTTGCTCTCATTTTTGATCTGTCTACACTCTTTTTCATTAATACATGAACAATGTTGCTTATTATTAATAAACCCACAAAAAATGTGGATATGATAATAAATTGTTACCCATATCACGCGGTTATGTTTTTTATCAGTTATATAGTTGGCATTTTCATCAAACTTCATTACAATTGTGAGCGAAAACGAACATTAAAGAATTATTTCGCGCATTCGTAGGAGGATGTTATGAAAACTCAAGACTTGATTGTCATCGGCGGCGGGATAAACGGCGCTGGAATTGCGGCGGATGCAGCTGGCCGAGGCCTTTCAGTACTTATGCTGGAAGCTCAAGACTTAGCAAGTGCGACATCTTCCGCGAGCTCTAAACTTATTCATGGTGGTTTACGTTATTTAGAACACTACGAATTCCGCTTAGTTAGCGAAGCACTGGCAGAGCGTGAAGTATTATTACGCTTAGCACCACATATCGCATTTCCAATGCGGTTCCGCCTGCCACATCAAGCACACTTACGCCCAGCTTGGATGATCCGTATTGGTCTATTCCTTTATGATCATTTAGGAAAACGTGTCAGTCTACCAAGCAGTAAAGGCATTAAATTTGGTGCAAACTCTGTTTTAAAACCAGAATTAACACGCGGTTTTGAATATTCAGATTGTTGGGTTGATGATGCACGTTTAGTGGTACTCAATGCACAAGAAATCGTCCGTCGTGGTGGTGAAGTGCGTACTCGCACAAAAGTAACCCGCGCTTGGCGTGAAAATAATTTGTGGATGGTAGAAGCGCAAGATTTACGTACTGGTAAAACATCGCTTTATCAATCAAAAGCTCTTGTCAATGCGGCTGGTCCTTGGGTTAAAACCCTGTTTGACGAAGGCTTAAAACTGAAATCACCTTATGGTATCCGCTTAATTAAAGGTAGCCATATTGTTATTCCTCGTGCTCATAACGAACCACAAGCTTATATTTTACAAAACGAAGATAACCGTATTGTCTTCGTTATTCCTTGGATGGATGAATTCTCTATCATCGGTACTACGGATGTTGAATATAAAGGTGATCCTAAAGATGTCGCTATTGATGACAACGAAGTTCAGTATTTACTGAAAGTCTATAACGATCACTTTAAAAAGCAGTTAACCAAAGAAGATATCGTTTGGAATTACTCTGGTGTACGCCCATTGTGCGACGATGAATCCGATTCACCACAAGCGATAACCCGTGATTACACCTTAGATGTTCACGATGATAATGGTCAAACACCACTATTATCTGTATTTGGTGGTAAATTAACGACTTATCGTAAATTAGGCGAACACGCCGTTGATAAACTCGCAAGCTACTTCCCTAACATGGGTAAACCGTGGACCAAAAATGGTCAATTACCGGGTGGTAATTTAGAAGGTTGTGATCGTGATGGTTATTCACGTTTAATTCGTCAACGTCATCCTTGGTTACCAGAAGCACTGGCGCTGCGTTTTGCTCGCACTTATGGTAGCAACACTGAATTACTGCTTGAAGGTATTACTGATTTAGCCGGTATGGGCGAAAACTTCGGTCATAATCTGTATGAAGCAGAATTACGTTATTTAGTGAAACATGAGTGGGTTATCGAAGTTGATGATGCGATTTGGCGTCGTACCAAACTCGGCATGTGGCTAGATGACGAACAAAAACAACGTATTAGTCAATGGTTAGCGGCTAATACACAAAATTCATAAGAATAGTCACCCTATTCTCTGACTCTGTTCGATGTTTTTATTAGCAATTTTTGTGGCGCCTAATACCGCGCCACTTTTTTTTGCTTTTTTTACCAAAACGCTAAAATTACTCATCATTGATCATGAGTTAACTGCTTTTCTAGAAAAGCTTTTAACACTGTTGCATTATTTTGTTGCTCGTCTTTACCTGAATAAAGTAATACCAGCGGTTGCTTTTTGGCTATTGCGACAAGTGATTGCCAATGTTCAGGTGCAGCCATTAATTCTTGCGTATAACGTTGCCTGAATTCAGTAAAATCGCCCCCTCCGCCATGAAACCATTTTCGTAATTCAGTCGAAGGCGCGACACCTTTATTCCATTCATCATAATGAAAATCGGTCTTTTTCACACCCCTTGGCCAGAGCCTATCGACTAACACACGATAACCTTCATGCTCGCCGTCTTTATCATCATAAACACGTTTACAAGTGATCATTTCGCCTCTCATCAATACGTTAGTTAACTTTATTGTAGAAGAAAAATGAGAAGATTGACCTCTCAATACGCTCATTTTCATCATAGAGTCTCTTTCAACATGAAATTTTCTCTCCTTTTGATTGAATTATCCTCATCAAAAACAAGGTGAATAGTTGTTGACTAAATAACCTAATTAAGAGAATCTACATCTAGACGTCTAAATGGTTAGATGGGTAATTAGGTAGTGATACTTAAATAAGAATAACAACACAGTGACATGATTGATGAGGTATAGGTATGAGCTTTTATCACGCAAGCCAACATGAAGCATTAAACCAAAATCTTGCCGAACTTGATGGCCAGATCCAAGTTTCTTTTGAGTTTTTCCCACCTCGTACCGAAGAGATGGAAAATACTCTTTGGCAATCTCTTGCGCGCTTAAATACCTTAAAACCGAGCTTTGTTTCTGTGACTTATGGTGCAAACTCAGGCGAGCGAGATAGAACGCACTCGATTATTAAAGGGATCAAAGAGCGTACAGGATTAGAAGCCGCACCGCATTTGACTTGCGTTGATGCTAGCCGTGAAGAACTACAACATATCGCACAAGATTATTGGCAAAGTGGTATTCGACATATTGTTGCCTTACGAGGTGATTTACCGGACAACACTCAAAAGCCCGATATGTACGCCACCGATTTAGTTCATTTACTCAAAGGCGTGGGTGATTTTGATATCTCCGTTGCAGCTTATCCTGAAGTCCATCCTGAAGCAAAAAGCGCACAAGCGGATTTAATTAACTTAAAAAGAAAAGTCGATGCAGGAGCAAATCGCGCCATCACTCAGTTTTTCTTTGATGTCGAAAGCTATTTACGTTTTCGTGATCGCTGTGTTTCAACAGGTATTGATGTGGAAATTGTGCCTGGTATTTTACCTGTCACTAATTTTAAACAGTTAAAACGCTTTGCCGATTTAACCAATGTAAAAATTCCGGGATGGATGCATAAAATGTTTGATGGGTTAGATAATGATCCTGAAACCCGTAGTCTGGTAGGTGCATCAATTGCAATTGATATGGTGAAGATCTTAAGCCGAGAAGGCGTCAAAGACTTCCATTTTTATACACTTAATCGCTCAGAACTGACCTATGCTATTTGCCATACGCTAGGCGTTCGTCCTGAACTGGTACAAGCCTGATCCTAACTTACAATTACCCCGCTAATTAAGCGGGGTGACATCGTGATAGATTACTCACCAAAGTGATATGGCTTTTCTACTGGCAATAGGCTGTATGCGGTGTCGAGATCACCATTAGCAATACAATTATCTATTTTACGTGCCTTATCGGTAATATCCGTAATATTCACAATCCACTCTTGGCAATATTTTTCAACTGCTTGATTTCGCAAACCAATTTGGATAGTGCGATAACTGAGTCGATTCAGATAAATATCACGTTCAGGATCCCACTGAATACGGATATTACTGGTTTCTGATGCCGCTTTCCAAGCCTCAGCACTGACATAGCGGTCTGGGTCAAAATGACTCACAACACCTTGTGTCAGCATTTCTTGAAAGCCTTCATGGGTAATATCAACGGCAAGAATAGAAGCTTGGTTAACGTCTTTACGTCCCCAACCAGAACGGTACATCATCCAAAGAAAGGAAGGTTTTACCCAAGTCATGCGGGTCATACTAAAGGGGGGCGAAACAAATGTTCCGTTTGCGACTGCGCTCTGAGCAATAGTATTTGAATAGGCTTGATAAACACGAACAAAATCATTCGTATAATATGCCCTTACTTCGCATTCAGGACATCGGTCAACATCATCGTTCATCTTTCTTTAATATCCTTTTATATTAATAAAATGGAACTATCCGCTTAAATTATGAGCCTCTGATTACAGATAATCAAGAGTCCCCATTTTTTATAAGGCTATATAAATAGCGTAACGCGTGCCCACAGAAATAAAAAAAGAATAACAATAAAACGAGCAGACTCATGTTCCTATTGTGTTTTATTTATACAGTGATAAGTCAATTAATCTTGCTAATCTACTCACAAAGTGAGGCGAATAAGCAATTTAATTGACTCACTGGGTAGAGATTAGGCGCTCGATAAGCTGTGTTTTGATAAGTGAAGGGGATTTCACGGTATTACCTGAAATTTTTGCCGTCATGATTTCAAACGCTTTTTCGACTAATAAAGCCTCATCTTGCTTCATTGACCACACGTTATTAGGTAAAAAGCTCAACATCACATGATCATCGAAGGTACCAATATGGAGGTGAGCAGGAATAACACCTTCACGCTGACGAATAACACTCAATAGACCTTCAAGAATAGGCAGTGATGAGGCAATAAAATGAGTCGGTATTTGCTGATGTTGCTCTAAATACTGTTTCATCATTTGTTCGCCATCTTTGGTCGTATTCTGTTCTGCATAAGAGACCGTGACACGACTATCATCGCCATAATGCTCTTTTATCGCTTGCACATAACCGCGCAAACGCGCTGCAATCGTAGGCAGTAATGCATCTCCCGCAAAAAAATGGATTGGTGCATCTTGCTTTATCATCGCTCTTGTCAGTTGAGCACCACTGTCACAGTTATCTGAAGCGACACAAATAGCCTCACTCACAGAGAAATCTCTATCTAAAAATACCAATGGTTTTTGACGATGCTTAACATGGTGTAGCTGATTTTTGCGGCTTGATGAAACAATGAAAATACCATCAACATTGCGTTCATCCATTGATTTAACAAGCTTATTTTCATTTTTGATATCACCATAGGTACAGCTAATTGTTAGCTGGCAACCAATTTGGTGACAATGCATCTCTAATTTTTCTGCTAAAGCAGCGAAGAATGGGTTAGAAAGACGAGGGATAACCAATCCGTAGGTATCTGTTTTATTCAGCTTTAAACTTCTAGCTGCATGATTGACGGTATAGCCAAACACCTCAACATAGTCCGCTATTTTCTTTTGCGTTTTTGCACTGATCCGGTATTGATCACCTTTGCCATTTAATACCAATCTGACTGTGGTAATAGACAAATTCAGGTCATTTGCAATCTGTTCAACTGTTTTTGCCATTAATATTCCATTATTGATATTGTGCCCTCATCGTAATGATGAGGGCCTGTTAACCTTTACTGAGCAGGCTTAGCTCGGTATTTCTTCCACATCGCTTTTAACGAAGGTCCAATAATGGGTAGGATCAACGTCAGTATCGCAATACCTAAGAATGTCGCTGTAATCGGGCGTGTATACAGGATAGATAAATCACCCTGAGACATCATTAAAGCACGACGTAAATTTGATTCTGCCATCGGCCCTAAGATAATCCCGATAACCACAGGAGACATGGAAAAATCGAGCTTAATCATAATGTAAGCGAGCAATCCTGCCCCCATCATCACAAATACATCGATGATACTATGGTTCACAGAATAAGCACCGACACTACATAATACAAAGATAATAGGTACTAATACACGGCGTGGCACATCCATCACTCGAACAAAGAGTTTCATACATAAGAAACCTAAGATACCGAGGAAAATATTCGCCATCATCAAGCCAATAAAGATACTGTTTACTTCAACGGGATTGTCCGTAAAAAGCTGAGGCCCCAATGCCAATCCTTGAACCATAAACGCACCCATAATAATGGCGGTTGCGCCATCACCTGGGATACCTAAGGTCATTAACGGCACCATGGTTCCGCCTGTGACTGAGTTTGCACCGGCTTCTGGCGCAGAAACACCTTCTGGTGAGCCGTGACCAAATTCTTCAGGGTGTTTAGACCAACGTTTCGCTTCGTTATAAGAGATAAATGATGAGATATCTCCGCCCGTTCCCGGAATAGCCCCAATCGTTGTACCAATGGCAGATGAACGAAAATAAGTTGGTAATACACGTTTAAAATCAGCCCATGTCGGTAATACACGGTGAATACGTGCGTTAATTTTTTCGCTCTTCTTCTGTTTGCGTTCACGGTACTCTTCTTCAAAGCTAATAAGTCCTTGAGAGAAAGCAAACAGACCCACCAAGATAGGGATAAACGAAACGCCACCCATTAGGTAAACGGTATCAAAGGTGAAGCGAGGCCCAGATGTCATTGGATCAAGACCAATAGTTGCAATCGCTAAACCTATCGCACCACCCATTAATCCTTTCACAATCGATTGCGATGATACACTGGTAATAATACTTATGCCAAATACAGCGAGCGCAAAATATTCAGCCGCCGAGAAACCCGTCGCCACTTTTGCTAATTGAGGCGCAATAACAATCAGGGCGATCGTACTAAAGACGCCTCCAAACATAGAGCCCATCGTAGATAAACCCAACGCTCTGCCTGCTTCCCCTTTTTTCGCCATTGGATAACCGTCCAATACCGTTGCAGCGGAAGCGGGAGTACCCGGCGTACTAATCAATATCGCAGTAATTGAGCCGCCATAAACGGCACCACAATACATGCCTAATAACAGGAGGATCCCTGTCATTCCTTGGAAGGAATAAGTTAATGGGAGAAGTAATGCAATCCCCATATTCACTGTTAAGCCTGGTAATGCGCCGATAATAATACCCGCGAACACCCCTAACAGGATCATCGTTATCGTTTCCAGACTGAAAACGACCATTAAAGCGTCTAGTATTTCCATCTCAAAGCTCCTTTACCGCTTACTCAAAAAAGACGGAGGTTGGCAGAGGTGAATTAAAGATAATGTCAAAGAAGACATAAACGACGGCAACTATTACAACCGGAATAACAACCAATGCAATAGGTTTTCTTTCATTCATCAGCCACATAATGATCGGGATAAGAAGCAGTGACGGAATAATAAAGCCAAAAAAGTGCAGGCCTGTGGCATAGACCAACATAAAGAGGCCCAAACCGTAAGCGCGTTTAACTGCAGTAGAACTCAGGTCAACAGACTGGTGTACATGTTTGATTTTATCAACCACAACACTGATCCATTGAAAAATCCCCAGTAAAATAAATAAGATGGCTAAACCGTAAGGCCAGAAACGTTCCCCTGGTACACCATAATCATCAAACATGCTCATATCACGGGAGAGATAGATAATTAGTGCCCCGAAAGCCACTGAAATCGCACCGATGATTGTATTGATTTTTGTCATGTCGGGATCTCCCCGACCCTACCTGCCGTAACAGGTAGGGTGGTTTATAATAATAGAAAGGTTATTTTTTCAGGGTTGTTGAAATTAGCTCAGCATACATCTCGTGGTCTTCTTTCATCATTTGGTAAGCATCGTCACCAGTGATGAATACAGGCATAATACCTTGTTTTTTCAATGCTTCTTGATATTCAGGTTTTTGAACCACTTCAGAGAATGCATCCACTAACTCTTTCTTCACGTTATCAGGTACATTAGCGGTTGTTGCTAATACAGCCCAAGCACGCATTTTCACGTTAGTATCTAATTTCAATGCTTCTTTGAAAGTCGGTACTGCTGGGAATAATGGGAAACGACGTTCATCCATTACACCAAGAACACGTAAAATACCCGCATCAACTTGAGATTTAACCGCACCTGGTGTGGTTAATACGCCATCAATGTGATTACCCACTAATGCTGCGATTGAAGGACCTGTACCTTCGTTATAAGGGATATGGTTAAATTTAGCGCCAGTAGTACGTTCGATATTCACGCCCGCTAAGTGATAAATAGCACCCATACCCGAGTTACCGACTTTCAGTTTACCCGGATTCGCTTTCGCGCCATCGATAAACTCTTGTAACGTGGTGTAAGGTGATTCTGCATTAACAACTAATACCACTGGGTCGGCAATAGTTGTTGCGATTGGGGTAAAGTCTTTATAAGTAACAGGTGATTTTCCTTGGTGTGGGAACATCGCCAATTCGACGGTTGTCATCACTAATTTTGTGCCATCTGGGCGCGCATTAGCAACTTCAATCAGACCCGTTAAACCATTACCAGCAGGCTTATTCACAGGAACGAAGATACGTCCAGCTGGCATAACATCTTTTGCAAATTCAATGATAGTACGAGCAGAAGTATCAGTACCACCGCCCGGATTTTTCGGGATGACAACATCAATATTTTTTGTAGGATACGTTAACTGTTGGGCAACAGCATTCCCCATGCCCAGTGTCATCGTAATCGCCAACGCTGCGAGTAGACTCTTTTTCATAAAACCCTTTCTCCACATTTTTATTGAGTAGCCATTAATTGCTGATAAACAATGTTTTTTCGATTCCAAGTAAAGGTCACGTGTAGGGTATTGTTTTCAGCAATAATAGCCGGATATGAAAATTCGCCTTCCCCATCGAGTAAATCGAATGGTTCAGACCAAGTACTGCCATTATCGGATGAAAGACTGACAGAGATAGGATAACGACGGCTCCAGTTACCTGAATTCGGGTTATACACCAATGCCAGTTGACCATCTGCGAAGGAGACGACATCAATGCCGCTATTATTATTTGGTAATATTGTTGCATAAGCCGGACACCAACTGCGCCCATAATCCGTTGAATCGCTACGATAAATAGTACCGCGCGTACTCCGCATCATGGCATGCACATGCCCAGGCTGGGATTCCCATAGTGTTGGCTGTATCACGCCATCCCATTGAAAAACGCGTTGTAGATCAGTCTCCCATAGGGCATCGTCCTTTAAACCCTGCCAGATTTCATGTTCCGTCTGCCCACCTTTATGATGTTCAATCGGAATATCCACTCGCAACCAGTGTTGACCGTTGTCACTTGAAATATCGACAAACGCATCCCAGAATTGATCATCCTCAACCGATCCTGGTGCCAACCACTCGCCATTCGACATCACTAATACTTTGTTCTTCACAGGACCTCTAGGTGCTACATCACCAGAAACCAATTCACTCGGTAAACTCCAGCTATTTCCGCCATCCTTCGAGATAACGTATTGGGTCGTCCAACTATGTACATCGGGACCCGTTTTATAAAACAGCCAGATATTACCTGTTGATGGGTCAACATGTAAAACTGGATTCCAGTGTGCAACACCCGGATTTTTAACAACAGGTTGAGCGTGTTGCCAATGATCACCCTCTTTCATCACTAGCCAGATAGCGGTATTACCGCTACCTTCTTTATCGCCAGCGAAAAAAGCGGTTAACAAACGCTCAGAGTTAGGCACACGCACAATCGTTGAAGCATGGCAGTGATTAAAAAGTGAATGTGCATTATCAAGCACAAACTGGGTTTCCTTCATCACGAAAGGCATATTCCTACTCCTGTGTCCTAAATTAATCTAACGAAAGCCACTTCTTCATATTCTCACCCAATGCAGTCATGCTATTGACGGCAGAAGGGAAAAATGAGTTTTCAAACTGACTGCTGTTACGGGAACGGCAGACCAGTGTGCTGAAGTTACCAATCAGGCGCTGATGATATTTAGCGCATGCTGGATAATCCAGTGTTTCGGTCATCGCTGCTGTTGATAAATAATCTGCTAACACCGCAGCCTGCTCTGGTTTATCTTTCCAATTCTCATAAAGCCAAACATAAAGCTCTGGATGGAAATTGGCCATAACACCGCTATATGCCTGACATCCTGCTTGGAATGAAGCTAATAGCGTTTGACTGTTGGCGTTTGCAAGATGCAAGCGAGTTCCTTTTGATAATGCCAAACGGCGCTCTATCATTGGTAGAGAACAACACGTATCTTTGATGAAAGTAAAGCGATCACTTTGTGCACACCACTCTACAATCTCTTCAGATAACAAGCGTTTGTAAGGATGAGGACATTCATAAATGCCCAAATCAATCTCTTTTGGTACCACATTGGTTAAGACTTGCAGTGTTTCCAGCGCTTTATCATCAGACTCACCAATAAGCGCTAAGCGATTACTGATCATAATGACGCCATCAACACCTGTACCTGCCATTGCCTGCAATTGTTCTTTTTGCTGGCTTAATGCGGTTGCAGTATGGCCAGAAGCCACTACAGGTACTCTTCCATCTGCTTTTTCAACGATAAAGCGGGTAAGTGCTTGAGTTTCCTCATCACTTAAATAAAACATTTCGCTTGATTGGCAGGCAGCAAAGAGTCCATGTACACCAGAATCGATATACCAGTCTACAAGGCGCTCTAATGACGCCCAATCAATCTCCCCTTTGGCATCAAAGGGAGTTAACATAACAGGCCAAACACCGACGTATTTTTGCTGGCTCATCATCAATTCCTTACAGTAAGTTAATGGCATCGCCTGCCACTTTCACTTGGATACCTTGAGTCAATGCTTGAGCAACGAATGCTTTAAGCACAAACGCCAATTTATCTTCATCAACATAAGCCACGGTAATGTGGTTACTTTGATGCCCCGCCATAAGGTCATCACGTGTTACGCCATCTAACGTACAGTTCAGTAATGGCCATTCGTAGTTAGTTGCTCTACGACGACGTTCAAATTCTGCTTCAGGTAATTCCACCGCTACGCCAGTACCAATATGCATAATTACATCAGTACCTTCATAGTGTGCACGCGCCCATAACAAACGCCCTGCTTTACCTTGACCTGCGATAGTTGATCCTCCTTTAGGGAAGAACATCGGAGGCTGACGATAACCTGTCGCACCTTTTAAGCCGCCTTTGAGGTGTTCAAAAGGAACCGATCCTGAAATTTCCATATCCCAGTAGAACGTGCCTTCATACTCACTACCCCAACGAATATCATGCAATGTGGTTTCAGCCGGTAATCCTAATGAGGTTAATAAACGCCATAACATCGTTTGAGGAATAGCCGTACCCATATCCACTTCGTTGATACAAGGAATTGGTGTATTAGGGCAGATAATCTCGCCGTTTTCATCTGGTAGTGGGAAACGCGCGGTTGAACCAATCGCACCTTCAGCAAAGTCAGACGCTGGGCAACAATCTTTTAAGCCCTGCTGATATTGCACACCCACCGCAGTTAAACCAAAACGTTTGACGAAACGCGCCATTGCAATCATCATGGCGCACTGCTCCATTACCTGTTCACGAGTGAGTTCAGTTTTGTCATCTTGACCAAACATAAACGTCATCCCGTTATCTTCGTACCACTGTAAACATGCCTCTCTTAATTCTGTCGGCACTTTCGCCATTTCGACCAGTAACGCAGATTGAGAAAGGGATTCAATTGGCATACCAATATTGATCATCGCCTGTTGTGGGAAGACCCCGTTAATCATTCCCATACAGAATGTATCGAACAAACCAATTATTTCTTTATTTTTAATTATATATTCGCCGACTTTACGACCCACTTCGCCAGCGTCTGTCGCCATTACCCTGTGTGTTGGCGCAATATCTGTAAGATAGCTAAGCTTATGATTTACATAACCATATTTTAACCAAGTCGCTAAGCCATCTACAAAAAATTCATCATCAAATTCTTCTGACCATAAACGTGAATAATTTTTACCTAAACTGGTCATCGTGCCCGCTAAACACAACATTCCTACCAAACCCGGCCATGTACCATCAAAGTTAGCTAGCAGTAAAATAGGACCACGATGGTGTGCTAATGAAGAGGCAATATGGTGTGAATATTGCCATGCAGTTAATAACACGATAACCGGCGCATCAGGATCGATAGCGGCAAACATGTCGCAACCTTCACGCTGACTACTGATAAAACCATGACCGCGAGCTTCATTAATTTCATGAGCACGCTTCATTTTGTAACCTTGAGCTTCTAATGCTGCAGCCAATTTATCTTCAAATTTTTTCTGTACAGGCCAGCATGTTACGTTTGCAGGCTCACGTAAGTCTGCGTTGGTGACCATCAGGATCTCTTTCTGACCTGCTGTGATGGTTGTTGGTAATTTTGGTAGATTTAAGTTCAACATAAGATATCCCTGGTGAGGTAAACTTGGTTCATAATCGGAAAAATTAGAGGTCAACAATCTGACATCATTTCGTTATAACGCTGCTGATCTTGATACATCTGCAAATAAACTTGATATTTAGCTTGATGGAAAGCAAACGTGTCGCTATCTGGTGTGATAATGCTGCCTTCTCGTACCATTGCGCTGGCAGCTTTTGAGAAATCATCAAAGGCTTTACACGCGACAGCACCGAGTAACGCAGCCCCTAAATTCACCGCATCTTCTTCTTGTGCTAAATGAATTTCACGACCTGTCGCATTGGCGTATTCGCGTAGCCACAATGGATTTTTCGTTGCTCCACCGCACATCACGATGCGATTGATTTGATGTCCAGCATCTTCAAGTGTGTCGATAATATGGCGTGTGCCATAAGCAATAGATTGCAGTGTTGCAAGATAATAACGAGCCAATGCAACACGACCACTTTCCAGTGTTAATCCGCTTACCATACCTTTTGCAGCAGGATTGGCGCGCGGAGAACGATTGCCATGATGATCAGCTAAAACATGAAACTGTGTCGTTGGATATTGTTCATTCTCTTCCAATTCAGCGACAGCTTCGTTTAATAAGGCATAGTAGTTAACGCCTTTTTCATTCGCTTCTTGCTCTAATTCAGCCCATGACTCATGACGGCGGATAGACCATTCAACTAACGCACCAGCGGCACTTTGACCACCTTCGTTTAGCCATAATTCGGGTAACATCGCGCCAAAGTAAGGTCCCCAAACACCGGGCACCATAATGGGATATTGGCTCACAATCATATGGCAGTTAGATGTACCACTGATAATTGCCAAACTCCCTTCAGGTTGTGATGCCGTTAATGCCAAGCCACCCGCATGTGCGTCAATAATGCCTGAAGCAACAATGACACCCGTGTGCAAGCCAAACGCATTGGCAACCGACTCATCTAAACAACCTGCTTGTTCACCCAATGCCAGAATGGTTTGTGGTACTTTTTCTAATAATTCATCCAAACCTACATCGGCTAACAAACTCTCACTGAATTGTCCCTGATGTGCTAAATAGTTCCATTTACAGGTTAATGTGCAGGTACTTGCTACATCTCCTGATGTTGCTTTCCAAACTAAAAAGTCTGCTAAATCAAAGAATCGCCATACATTTTGATAACGTTCTGGGTAATGGTTTTTCAACCACAGAATTTTTGGCAATTCCATTTCAATACTCACTTCACCACCGACATATCGCAGTGAAGGATCATTGGTCAGATTGATGGTGACCGTTTCTTGTACAGCTCGGTGATCCATCCACATGATGATATCTTGTTCAGCGTTACCGCTTGGTGAAACAGAAAGCCCTTTACCGTCCTTACCCACTGCAACTAAAGAACAAGTGGCATCAAAACCAATAGATTTCACATGGATAGGATCAATAGCAGATAACGCCACCGCCTCTTTTACGGTAGTGCAAACCTGCTGCCAAATATCGGTAGACGATTGCTCAACGAAATCCGTTTTTGGACGGAATTGAGCAATAGGGCGGACAGAAAAGCCCAAACGCTTTCCATTGCTATCAAATACCGCTGCACGGACACTGGCTGAGCCAACATCAACGCCAATAAAATATTGTTGTTCCATGCGAACCCTCATCATTTGCTAACGCTATGCTAATTTTTGCTACTTCGAGTTAGCAAGTTAATTCGAGCATGACGAAAAAACAATCACAATAAGAGTAGTTTGTGATGCAGATCTACATAGATAATTTAACTATATGATTTTATAGGTAATTTATTTATTTGGCTTTATGCATTATTTAGATGACGTACTGAATCGATTATGTTCGCTATGAAACTAACGAACATTTAATTAATAATGTAAGTAAAAACACTTAAAATAATATTAACGCCTCAACAATACCCTCTCTTCTATTAAAAGATATCTCACTAATAATGAAAGATATTATTCAAAAAATAATGAAATCAGGGAAAACAATAATATTCCTATTGCTATAACGCTCTATTACTTTATTTTTAATAAGTTAATTTAAATTTATATATTCATTTTTGGAGTGTTTGATCATGTTAAAAAATATTGCTGTCAGTCTCTCTCTACTACTTTTTCAGCGACATTAGCAGAAAAAGAATCACATCAAAAAATACTTAACAGTATTGCTGTTTATTAATTAGATAACAGATTGAATAAGTTTTTTAGAATAATCATGTGTAACATTACCTAGATTATTTACCTCACATAATTCAATTTTCTTACCTTGTAAAAAGAACATCACTTTATCGCAGAAATAAGCCACCGTTTGAATATCATGACTAATAAAAAGATAAGAGAGTGAAAATTCTTCTTTTAACTGTTTTAATAAATCTAATATTTGAACTTGAGTGGGAATATCTAAAGAGCTAAGCGCTTCATCTAATACAATAAGTTTTGGATAAGACGCTAATGCACGACATAAACATACCCGCTGAGCCTGACCACCAGACAGTTCAAATATATAACGGGTATAGCAACTTTTAGGTAATTCTACTTTATCTAAAAAAGCAAAAATAAGTGTTCTGAGTGCTTGATGGCGAATACTTGGATTAATGATTTTAATCGGCTCAGCAATAATTTCGCCTACCGTTAATGTCGGATTAACAGAAGTCAGATAATCTTGAAAAACGATACTGATTATACCTTGGCGATGAAGTCGTTTTGTAACGGGCTTATTATTTAAAGAAATAACACCACTATCAGGTAATTCTAATCCACAAATTAAACGAGCTAAGGTACTTTTACCACTACCACTTTCCCCTACTAAACCAAAAGTTTCTTGGGTATTTATATTAAAAGAAAGCGCATCAATAACCTTCACTTTTTCACCGAATAAAGTGTTATTTCTTTGAGTATAAAACTTACTGATATTCTCAACGTTTAATAACATAGCATCTCTTTTATTATGATGATATTAATCTGTTTTTTTATTAATCAATTGCTCAAAACGTAATGAAAGCTGTCGGCGTGCATTAATTAAATAACGCGTATATTCCTGTGTTGGAGATGTTAAAACGGTTGCTTTATCACCACATTCAACCATTTTTCCCTCTTGCATCACGACAATATCATCAGCAATTTCATTAACGAGTCCTAAGTCATGGGAAATAAAAATCAGCGTTGAATGATGAGTGGTGACGACATGCTGGAGTAGCTTTAAAATCTCTCGACGAAGGGGTGCATCAAGCGCCGTTGTCGGTTCATCAGCAATTAATAGTTTAGGTGACAACGCGAGCGCAATTGCAATCATCACACGTTGTAGTTGTCCGCCACTTAATTGATGAGGGAATGCCTGCATAATAGATTGAAATTGATGAGGAAAAACATGAGATAATGCCAACTGAGTTTCTTCCAGCGCTTGCTTTTTAGTATAGGAAAAATGGTAGATTAAAGTTTGGCTGATTTGCTTACCTATTTTCATCAAAGGATCAAACGCACTCATGCCATTTTGAACAATCAAACCTAAAGATGTTCCCAATAAAGCTCGACGTTGAGAAAATGCCTCATCACTGATTTTCTTTCCTTCAAAGAGGATCTCCCCTGATACTACTAATTGTTCAGGCAGTAATCCCATAATGGCTTTACTCATCAAGCTTTTGCCACTTCCACTTTCTCCGATAATTGCGAATGTACGCCCTTGCTTTATCGAGAAAGAGACATCATCAATCAGCTTTTTTCCGCTTTCTTGATGAGTAATAGAAACATGCTCAAGCGTCAGTAAGTTGTTCATGCTTTTCTCCTACTGACTGGCGATTATCAGGATCAAACACATCACGTAAAAAATCACCCCAAAAATTAAAGGCAGTGACAACAAGAGTGATAGCAATCCCCGCAGGCAACATCTGTTCTGGATGTAATACCATGACATTTTTTGCTTCACTGAGCATATTTCCCCATTCTGGGATCGGTGGTTGTACGCCTAACCCTAAAAAAGAGAGCGCCGAGATCATTAAAATAACACTGCCAATATCGGTTGATGCTAAGACGATAGTTTCAGCAAACGTCACAGGTAATAAGTGGCGTCGTAAAATATGGTGAGAAGGCGCACCAATCACGCGGGCGTAAGCAATATAGTTACGATGTGAATATTGGCGAACAACCCCCCTGATCATTCTGGCATACCATGCCCATTTCACTAAAACAACGGCAATTAAGATATTACCAATGCCCGGCCCCATTATTCCCACTAACGCTAAGATCATAATTTCTGCAGGAAATGACAAAACTACATCACATAATCGCATAATCAAGGTATCTGTCTTTCCATGGAAAAATCCGGCTAACATCCCCATTAACCAACCAATGATTAATGTCACACTCATGGCAAATAAGGCATAAAATACTGTCGTTCTTACACCAAACAATAACCTTGAAAAGATACAGCGCCCTAAATTATCCGTACCTAACGGATAATCAACACTCATGGGCTTAAATTTCAAACGTATTGAAGTTAATGTGGGATCATGCGGTGCTAACCAAGGGGCGAATATTCCTGCAATAACCACAATCATAATCACCAATAAACACAGTTGTGCACTTTTATCTTTTGCGAGCCGTTGCCAAAAAATCCGCCACATTATTCTCTCCTTAACCGTGGATCTGCCATCATTTGAATGACGTCCATCAGAAAATTAAAAAACAGAAAGAGCAGTGACATCAATAAAATATAAGCTTGTATCATCGGATAATCACGACCAAATATGGCGCTGATACATAGTCGCCCAATTCCCGGCCATGCAAAAATATTTTCAATGACCACTGTACCTGCAATAAGCTTCGGAATACTCATACCCAGTGCCGTTAAACTGGAATACAGCGAATTTCGTAAAATATGGCGACGTAAAATCAGGTTATCCGGTAATCCTCGTGCTTTGGCATAAAAGACGTAAGGCTGATGCCATTGGTTTAACATCGCACCTCTTAACAAGCGTAAATAAGTACCGATATACCCTAAAGAAAGCGCCAGAGCAGGCAAAATAACAGATTGTGGTGATAACATTCCACTGACAGGGAGCCAATCTAAATAAACGGCGACTCCCCAGATTAATAGCAATCCTAACCAATAATTAGGTATAGCCGTTAAAACAAACACAATGAAACGAATACATTTATCTATAAAACTTTGAGGTTTAGCCACACACCACAATGCTAAAGGCAGTGCCAAAATAATCGTAAAGAATAGCGCCGTCGAGGCTAGCCAAAGTGTTGGAGGTAATGCCCTTAACATCTCTTGAATAACAGGGGTTCTGGTAAGAAAAGACGTACCAAAATCGAGCTGGAACCCCGCCATTAACCATAAAAAATAACGCGTAAAAAAAGGCTTATCTAAACCTAGCTCATGACGCATGCCTTCAATGGCTTCGGGTGTGGGTACGATTTCATTGACACGTAGCGCAACCTCCGCAGGATCAGACGGGGCTAATTCCAACAGAATAAAAGCAATAAATGAAATCATCAGTGCCAGTGGGAAGATCGCCAGCACTCTCCAGAATATATAACGTAGCATAAGATTTAATCAGTGTGGCATGTTGATATTACGTGCCACACTTATTTGGGTTAATCTCATTGATGTATTAATTAAGGCTTAAAACGCATCTTTTCAAACGGTATTTCATATTGAGACGGATTAAAGCCAACATTTTCTAATTCACTGCGATGGATAGCCTTAGTACGTGAATAGGTTAATGGGATATAGACCGCTTGCTCTGCTAATAAGGTAAATAAGGTTTTATAGAGTTCCTGACGTCGTGTTTCATCAGGTGTAATTAATAGCTCACCAATCATGGCATCCAATTCGGCTTTATTAGCCAACCCTTTTTGTCCTTGATAATCCGCATGAGCCGGTATTCTAAATGATGAAACAAAAGAAGCCGGATCGTAAGGTGTTCCCCATGAGAGTGAATATTGTAAATCGAAATCACCATTTTTTTGTCTATCTAAATAGGCTTGTTTCTCTTCACCTAAAATCGTTAAACCGACACCAATCTTTTTAAAATCATCTTGAATAAGTTCAGCTATCTCTTTCTCAACCGCATTGTTCACATTATAAGAGAGCAACAGCTGTAATTTCTGACCTTGTTTCTCACGGATAGTCTGACCTTTTGGTAATACCCAGCCTTCGGCTTCTAATAGCTCAATCGCTTTTGTCGGTCGATAAACATAAGTTGGAGAAGTAAAATCACAGTAAGGCACGCTACGCGCCATTAAAGTATCAGCGACTTTTTCACTGCCCGCTAAAATACCTTGTGCTATCCCCTCTTTATCGACGGCATATTGTAATGCTTGACGAACTTTTTGGCTGGATGTTATTGCACGACTACTATTGAGCACAATCGCGCGAGACGCGATCGGTGCACTCATTTCAGTATTGAATTTATCTGATGCCATAAGAGCTTCAAATGAATCCATATCTAACATGTCGCCATCTGCACCAAAAATAAGCTGAATATCCCCTTTTTGTAGAGAAAGTAACATGGTTTGTCTATCGGGGATCACTCGCCACATTACCCCATTTAATACAGGTTTTTCTCCCCAATAATTTGGGTTAACTTTAAACTCTGCATATTGGTCTTTTTTATGTTCAGTTAATACCCAAGGCCCCGTACCAATATAGTTCGCAACACCTGTTTTTGTTTTGCCATTAATAAATGAATTTGGCGAAATAAAGCGGAATGGGCGAGTTAAACCTAATTCAGTTAATGTTGGGTAGTAAGGATGTTTTAAATTTAATTTAACGGTAAATTCATCGACAATTTCAACGTTATCAATCTGACGCACTAATTCTAACCATGCATGTCGTTCATAGTTGTCTAGCACAGCTTCAATGTTTAATTTTACCGCGTTGGCATTAAACGGTTCGCCATCACTGAAGGTCACATCATGACGTAAATAAAAGGTATAACTTTTGCCGTCTGGGGAAATATCCCAACGTTCCGCTAAATAAGGTGCAACACCTTTTTCGGTATTTAATACAAGGGATTCAAATACCATATTTTGAGCCGCCATCTCACCTGAGTAGAGATGCGGGTTAATATCACGAATATCTTTTGTGCTAGCATAATCCAACATATTATTACTTTTATCTGCTAACGCAGGAAAAGCACATGTAAATGTTAATAATAGTGTTGAGAACACTGAAAATAAGGGCTTCACGTTATTCTCCTTTAATCATTTATTCTTTGTTTTTGAGCGTGGATCATAAACATCGGTGTTGAACCATAATTAATTTTTTCTTCTTCGTTCCATACAAAATCACCAATGCGAGTATCTATCATATATCGACTAAAACCGACTTCTAACAAAGTATTAATATCCCATTGAGGACGCTTTATTTGACTCAATGGAAGTTGGCGGGCAATTCGTTCCATCTCTTTGGTATCTGTATTGACGTAATGATCTTCAACTTGCTTTTCAATTGAACGCTCTCTATCTGCTACAAAACCTTGCCAATAATTCTCATCAAAGAGATGTAAATACCAATTAGCATCAAAATTAATTAAACTGCCTCCCGGTTTTAATACACGAAACCACTCCGAATACGCTTTTTGCGGCGCTTTTAAATTCCAAGTGACATTACGGCTGACAACAAGATCAAACTGCTCATTGGCAAAAGGCAGTTGATGTACATCGCCTCGAATAAATTGAATATTTACCTGATGTGTTTGTGCATTTTGTTTAGCTTCCTGCAACATGCCCTCAGTTGCATCAATTGCCGTGACATCATGACCCGATAACGCTAATAAAATGGCAAAAAAACCAGGGCCTGTCCCAATATCAAGCACCTTTAAGGTTTCGCCTTCTTTGATATGCCCCAATAACAGATGACGCCATTTCTGTTGTTTCTCGCTCAGCAATTCCTGTTGATTAGACTCACTATAACTTTCAGCTCTGATATTCCAGTAGCGAGTTACATCATTAAGTAATTGGTTATTATTTATTTTATTTGTCATCAGAAACCTGCTGTTATATCCACATAAAAAGAGGAATAAATTCCCCTAAAAGCGAATGATTTGGCTATTTTTTAGTGTGGGTAACATACCTTGTAACCCCAAGATGCTCTATGTGCTATATCAATATTCACCAGTACTTAATCAGGAAGATCAGCCAATTTGCGATCTTCCTCTTTAACATAAATACGCATCCTAATAGGGGTGAAGATAAATAAGCAAATGGATTATTTCTCCTGTTAAAATAGAGAAATAAATTGAGCGAATTTAGAAATAAAAATAAAATTTGTCTTGTATTAAAAAAGTGGGCGCTTTAATTTCACCTTTTTTATAAAACCGTTATAGTCAATAATATTGTTATCTTAAATTTCTTTCTTTAAACGAATAAAGCCGTCACATAAGGCTCTCTAAAATATGAATCGAATCTCACGATTAACGGCTGATATTACCCGCGCCGATTTTGCCTTCACGCATCAACAGCAATTACTTCAATTGCTGACCCAACATTTTCCGACTAAGTATCATTCTCTATTTGCTACTCCAGAGAAAAAATCGGATGACGTGATTGAATGGTATTCTCCTGTTTCTGGCAACCCTGTCGCTTTAACCTCGTTACAAGACCAAGAACAACAAGAAATAAGACGCATTTTAGATGAACGCCTTAACGATATTAAAACGCAAACAGCGTTATTGGCTTCACAAAATAGAATTACGGATGAAGAGCGCCACCTTTTAGATACCGCATCAACGCTGCCTGATAGCGAAAGTGTCTATGTAATTAATGGGCAACCTGTTATTACATGGTGGCCTCGCACAACCCCATTACCACCACCTATTGCTCAAGTTACTGCGGGTGCAAGTGCCGCGGCGGCGGGTGCTGCACTCGCTGATGTGCCAGCCAAAACACGCAATCGCTGGTTACGTTGGCTATTACTCTTCTTATTCTTGCTGTTTTTAATTTTATTGGCTTCTTGGCTAAAAGGGTGTTTTGATCCCAAGACCGTTCCTCCTGTTGTGGAAGAAAAACCGGCTGTTGTTATACCGCCAAAACCAGAGCCTGCCCCTGAGCCAGAGCCGACCCCTGAACCCACTCCTGAACCTGTACCGGAGCCTATTCCTGAACCAGAGCCAGAACCAGTCCCAACACCTGCACCTGTGCCCAAGCCTATGCCAGTGAAAAAACTCACACCACTAGAAGCTTGTGTACAAGATGAATTGAAAAAAACCGGTGTGACAGAGAAAACGGCAAATGCAACTTGTGAAAATCGCTTGGCAAATAAAATTAAGCAAATGTGTCCAGCCGAACGTCCACCAGAATTAGCACCACAGGTCATTCTTATTTTTGATGCTTCTGGCTCGATGGCACTGAGCATGAATTTAACAGAAAGTGATTTAGATTATATTGCTTCAACTGGACAACTTTTCCCAGGTTATGATGCCGAACCCCGACGGATCACGACAGCAAGAAACGCCGCAATAAAAATCATTAATAACATTCCGTCAGATATGAAAATCACTACCGTTGTGGCATCTGACTGTGGTGTTGTGAAATCAAGCCCTGCTTATGGGGGTAATGAGCGGTCAAAATTGCTTAACTACATTAAGCGTATTGAGCCAGATAGTGGCACACCATTAGCCGAGTCGATTAAACGTGCGAGTAATCTAATTAAAGGCAATAATCGTGACACCATTATTGTGTTGTTATCTGACGGTTTAGAGTCTTGCGATCAAGATCCATGTTCAGCAGCCAGAACATTAAAACGTGCTCATCCTCGCGCAGTTATTAATGTTGTCGATATCTTAGGAACGGGTGCAGGTAACTGTGTGGCGAATGCAACGGGCGGTAAAGTCTTCACTGCACGTAATGCGAATGAAGTCAGTTTAATGACTCGCAAAGCGATTGAAGATTATATTCCGAAGAACTGTAAATAATGATTAATTACTATTTCTAATATTTAATTCACCCTCTTTGGTTTCACATTGAGGGTGAACTTTTTCACGTATCGCGTGTATTTTATTATTATATTGAAGTTAGCAATCTCTATATCTTATCGATTGCAGACCATTCTTTAATTATGTTTTTTTCTTTTCTTGCTCTCTCATTATTCAGAATAAACCTATTTTGTGATTATTATCACAGTGACTAGATGATTATTAATAGTTTATTCTTTTATATTTTTTCTTTTTTTCTTCTATTTCCTTATTTTTTAATGTAAAACCCAACATTCCAGTGATTTAATCTATATATTTCAAAAAATATAGCGCAACCTATATTGCCACGATTTAATTATCATAATCGCTATCTCAATATTCCCGCTTTCACGCAAGAAAAATAAAAAAGTGTTTAATAATAATCAGTTAATTAACCCTAAATAATCCGCTAGATAGACACCTAATTTCTGATAATATAAAATGTATATCAATTTTATATCTTTATTTTTAGCCTTAAAGCCTATTTACGGATAAGCCAACTTACCCATAGATAATCTTGCCTAGCGGAATGATCGTCGTGAATAAAGCATTCTTACGAAGTGGTAAATTAGAAAGTTACCTCCCGATGGGAGAAAATGGACAGGCTGTTTATATCTCTGCACTGCAGCTACGTGAAACTCTGCGTTTGAAAGGAAAGGCACATATTTCTCAATGCCTTGCCATTCCTCAGCCGAATGAAACTGGCGAGCGCATTGACTGGTATTCACCGATTGATGGCTCGGTTATTCCTTGGTCTGCAGCTTCCGAAGAAGAGCGTACAGCTGCTTATGCTGTGCTGAAAAAAAATCAAGATGATTTAATCGCTTTTAGTGAACAAGAGAGGCAAAAGGCTGGAAATAAAGAAAGTCAGCTTTTTGGCGCACTCCTCAGTAAAACCATCCAATTTCCTGACGAAAACCATATTTTTATTGTTGATGGCCAACCGATTATTACCTTTTGGGGATTTGTCAGCGCCAATCAACAACTAAGAATTGATCCTGTTGCTTGCTTAAAACCCGTTGTTGCGACAATCGCACCAACATCAACAACGATCCCACCAGCGCAAGAAAAAGTCATTATCACTGAGACTAAGCGCCCTTGGTGGCGTTTCTTATGGTGGCTGTTACCTTTATTATTACTTCTACTCGCTATTTTCTTCTTAAGAGGCTGTTTCTCAGCGCCAACGTTACCTACGGTCGATATTAAAACACCCAATATTGAAGCGCCTCAACTACCCGATCCTACGCTTGAAAAGCCAAACGTTCCCACTGTGGTGACTAATGGTCATACCGTTGGTATACCAACAGGTACCGTTCACACAGGTACATTAGGCACCGTAGATGCAAATGGAAATGTGATTAATAGCACTGATGGGAACAGTGCAGTAGTTGATCCTAATACGGGGTTACCTGTGGTTGATCCTCAAATAGATAATAACCAAGGTGCTTTACCTGAAGGAGCCGCGCCCAACGATGCGCAACAATCGAATGTGCCTCCTGTTGATCCCACAACACAAAATGAGCAACCGAAAACAGATACTCCTCAAAATGCAGGGAATGAGAACAATACCGCCAACCCTCCGGTTGATCCTAATGCACCACCCGATGTCACACCACCAGCCACGGCTGATAACACAACACCACTGACTATTCCTGCAAATGCGTTAGCTAATGGCTCAACCCAATTCCTTAATGGCCAATGGAAAGCAGGTGCCGGTATTCAAGATCAAAAAACAGGTAAACCACTGAGCTTGAACTATCAATTAGATAATGGTAAAGGGCAAGTCGTCATGACACGCAGTGATGGCGTGACCTGCAAAGCCCCTGTTAACGCAGCCGTCAATCACGGTGGGCTGAATATAAATAACCAAGGTCAGGCTCTGTGTAGTGATGGCTCAAACTATTTGATGCCAAATATTATTTGCCAACCTGGAAGCCAAAATATTGCTGATTGCCAAGGGAAATATGAGAACAGTCAGCCATTCCCATTATCAATGAAGCGGGAGAATAATTAATTCATGTTAGCGCCACTGACCGATTATAAAGATAAAATCACCCTTATCCGTGACAGCAATATTCAGTTTCTGGATTTTGGTTTTACGCTACCACAGCGCAAAGAATATGGTGAGTTTGTTAAAAAAGGCGAAAACGGCCCGTTAATGCGACTCATCTATAATGAGCGAGACGATAACTATCTTTATCCAGCGCCGAAAAATCAACCACAAACACCGAGAGAAGCAGAATTTAGCTTCTCTCTTGAAGAGTCATTAAATTTACTCAATGACACTTGGTTGCCAGTGCCGTTTTTTCGCTTTAATCCGCCACGCTCATTCTCTCAAGGCCCTGATAACTGGGTGAGAATGATGTTTCACCAACTGCCAGAGCCAGATGAAGATGGGCATACACATCGCATTGTAGTGGCTTTTGATACTCGCATTGAACCCAATCGCACTAATACGGCTTATCTCGCACCAAACGAAGAAGATGTTCGTTCTGGTGTTGCTTTTGCTCTCGCCTATCTAGGTTATGAGGTGGAAAATTTCCTTGAAACACCTTGGATTGATGGTTGGTTAAAGGAAGTCTTTAGTGAAAGAGCGCTGACTGTAACCAAAATGTACCATGATGAACTGGATGAGGCGCTGAAAGAGTTTCAACATCAGGCACATTATCTCAATTTGCTCAATATATTAGGTGAGAAACTCCACTTACCTGAGATCAAAATTAATGAATCCAAACCGCAAGAGCCTGCCATTGAAGTTGACCTTATCCTTGATGTGGGTAACTCACGTACATGTGGGATCTTAATTGAAGATCATATCAATGATAATAAAGGGTTAACTCAACTTTATGAAATGACATTACGTGATTTAAGTCACCCTTATCAAATCTACAACGAGCCATTTGAAAGCCGTGTTGAATTTGCGCAAGCGGAATTTGGTAAACAAGATTTTTCAGTTAATAGCGGTCGAAATAATGCCTTTATGTGGCCAACTATTGGTCGCGTTGGCCCTGAAGCTAACCGCATGGCAGCACAACGCTTAGGAACCGAAGGCTCAACAGGTATTTCAAGCCCTAAACGTTATTTATGGGATGACTCACCCTATTCTCCAGGTTGGCGCTTTAGTCGCTCTTTTGGCCAAACAGACAGAGAGCCACTGGCAACCGCTGTACCTATGACATACCTTCTAAACGATCATGGTGAACCGTTATTCCGTTTAGAGCCTGATGAGCGTATGCCTGTCTTTACGCCAAACTACACACGTAGTTCATTAATGACCATGATGTTAACCGAGGTGTTAGCACAGGCATTAACGCAAATGAACAGCCCAGCTCAACGCCTTAAAATGAGTCACGCAAGTGCGCCTCGTCAATTGCGTAATATCATTTTAACGATCCCACCTGCGATGCCAAAACCAGAGCGCGCGATTTTTGAAACGTGCATGGAAAATGCATTAGGCCTCATTTGGAAAGCGATGAATTGGGACCCAACTGATGAAAAACTGCGTTTTGATGGTAAAGATGAACAATGTCGTATACCAATGCCAAACATCCATGTGAAATGGGATGAGGCCACTTGTGGTCAATTAGTTTACCTCTACAACGAAACACAAATTAAATTTGGCGAGCGTACTGAAGCCTTTTTTGCCAGCCAAGTGCGGGAAGATAACCGCGCATTAACCGGTGATAGCACGTTAAAGATTGCCTCAATTGATATTGGTGGCGGAACAACCGATCTCGTTATCACGCGCTATAAACTGGATACGGGTACCGGTAGCAACGTCAAAATTATTCCAACACAACTATTCCGCGAAGGATTCAAAATCGCGGGTGATGATATTTTATTAGATATCATCCAGATCTGTGTTTTGCCTGCATTACGCACAGCATTAACAGATGCGGGTATTTCTGATGCCGATGCTCTGATGTCTTCTCTTTTTGGTAGTGAAGGTTTAGATGCGGGTCAGCAAGTATTGCGTCAACAGCTTACCTTACAAATCTTCAATCCAATTGGATTACGTATTTTAAGCCAATACGAAAACTTCGATCCATTAGTGCCTCATGAAGGTATTAACAGCACCTTTGGCGAATTGCTAGATGTCCAACCAACAGAGCATGTGCGACGTTATATTGACGATGCCGCCAATAAAGAGTTAGGTGGCGGAGATAGCTTCTCTATCTTGAATGTGCCAGTACAAATTAACTTTACACAACTACACGCTGAATTTATTTCAGGTGAACGTATTAACATCACCCGTAGTTTAAAAGCATTGTGTGAGGTACTTTATTACTACTCCTGTGATGTTTTACTACTCACAGGTCGCCCTTCTCGCTTACCGGGTATTCAAGCACTGTTAAAAGTATTACAGCCTGTACCACCTTCTCGTATATTGCCATTACATGGTTACAAAACGGGGGGTTGGTATCCGTTCAATAAAAAAGGCCGCATTGACGATCCAAAATCAACCGCTGCGGTTGGTGCAATGTTGTGTTTAATGGCTGAGAATGCACGTTTACTCAACTTTTACTTCTCGACAGGTAATTTTAAAACTTACTCAACAGTCCGTTATTTAGGGATGTTAGATAATAACAACACGATTTCCGATAATGACGTTTATTACCGAGATATTCAGGATAAATTTGAACCTGATCCTGATACCTATTTTGAAGTCAGAGGCGGAATACGTTTAGGTTTTCGTCAATTAGATAACGCCCGTTGGCCTGCCTCGCCACTTTATACCTTACGCATTAAAAATCCGAAGTTGGCACAACAGTTAAGCCAAGAAGACAGCGTATTGCATATTAAGCTAGGCGAAGAGCGCGGAGCCTCTAGCCATAATAATGACAATAAATCTGAAAAATTACGGATTGAAGAAATGGAGCTTATTAATGGCAAAGGTGGCGTTAATAAAAACGGTTTAAGCTTCAAACTCAATACGTTAGCAGATAGTGGTATTGGTGAAACATCCTATTGGCTGGATAGCGGGAGTGTATTAGGTAAATGAATATGATGGATGAAAAACAGTTAACAGCCAAATGGGATGCCATTTATCAAGGTGCAGGCAAAGCCATTGATTGGGTAAGTGCTGTAAGAGGTAATGCACCTCGTTTAAATACCGAAGCCGATAGCCTTATCTATCGCCTGCGCCGTAGCCGTAATATGGCAAAAAATCTCAGCTTAGCGACCCAACGCCCAATGTCAGTGGGCTTTTTTGGTCTGTCTCAGGCAGGAAAATCGTATCTGATCTCAGCCCTTGCCGCAGGACAAGAAGGTCGTTTAAGAACCAGCATGTCAGGTAAAACACTTGATTTTATCGACCATATCAACCCACCGGGTAGCGGTAAAGAAGCCACTGGCTTAGTCACTCGCTTTAGTCGCAACGCCACAAAAGGTACACAAGCGTTTCCTGTCGAACTGCATCTTTTTAGCGAAATTGAGATCGTTAAAATTATCGCTAATGCTTACCTGTATGACTTTAATCAGGAAAAAATTGATTTTGAATTAGATGAAGAAAAAATCTCTCGTTTAATCAATTCATTAAGCACACAACGCAGTGCGACACCTGTTGCTGGTATTACTCATGATGATGTTGTTTCATTATGGGATTACCTGCAACGCCACGCGGAAAAAAGTCAGAAGAAATTAGCAACAACCTATTGGCCTAAAGCGATTGAATTAGCGCCTTATCTCAGCATAGCCCAACGTGCTAAGTTATTTTCAGTGTTATGGGGCGACATTGCAGAACTGACATCTGCTTATCAGCGTTTTAGTACCACACTTGCCTCTTTAGGCAATGCACCTTTAGTTTTGGCTCCGCTTTCTTCTTTAGTCAAAGAACAAGACGGTGTGTTAGTACAAAACGACAGTATTATGAACGTAGATATGTTAGAGCGTCTCAATACTGCCAATGATAGCCAGATCAGCATTTGTCCTGTTCATGGTGATCGTATTGATGCCCCTGTAACCCTTTCATTAGCAGAGTTAACTGCACTCACGGTTGAATTAGTCGTCCCGTTATTAGATGCACCAAGTAAAACGCTGTTTGAACAGGTTGAGCTACTGGATTTTCCGGGTTATCGCGGGCGTTTAGGAGTTGAAACCATGGCGGATGTGCGCCGTCAGGTTAATGATGATAGCGCAAACCCACTCGCTCAGCTTATTCTTCGGGGTAAAGTTGCCTATCTGTTTGAGCGTTATACCGATAACCAAGAGATGAATGTGCTGGTGGTATGTACCGCATCAAACAAACAATCCGATGTAAAAGAAGTGGGAGCTGTCCTCACAGAATGGATCAATAACACGCAAGGTAAAGATGCACAAACTCGTGCTAAACGCCCTTCTGGCTTGATTTGGGCGATGACCATGTTTGATATGCGTATTACCAACTCCTTAACCATGAATGAAGCGTTATTACGCCAATCATGGGGTAAAGGGGGCATGATCAAAATGGCGATGTTAGAACGCTTTGGTCAATACCCTTGGATGTCAGATTGGATGAATGGAAATGCCTTTAATAACACCTTCTTGGTGCGTAAACCGAGTATGCCTACCCCGTTTATTCAAATCAGTAATGGCAAAGAGAGTGTGCTCAATGAGGACAGCGTTTCACAATTACATCTGATGAAAAAAACCTTTGCTGAAGACGAAACTGTCCAACGTTATATTCGTGAGCCTGACCAAGCATGGGATGCCATGTTGTCGCTTAACGATGGTGGTATGCAACGCCTTGCTGATTATCTTGAAACCGTTGCCTTAAAATCACTAAAACTTGAACGTATCAGTGAGCAACTGCAAGAAATTCAACGTGATTTAATCGGTCATCATCTTGAGAAATGGTATCAATCAGGTGGTGAAGAGGAATTACAAGTAAAACGTCGTAATGCCGCGACTATTTTGCGTTTTATGCAAAGTCGCCCTTATTTACAAGGTGCTTTACTAGATTACCTGTTGCCGTCTCGTAAATCTCTCTACGACCTGTATATGCAGGAAAAAGAGGTTGTCGATACCCTTTCAGACAACAAAAAAGCAACACAAGCCCCAGTTTCTGCCTTTGCTGCTATGGAACAACCGACTTTTGATCTCTTTAGCGATGCGCCAATCTCTTTGGTGCCAGAAGAAGATGAAGCCCCTAAAGGCCACGGCAATGAGGTTACCTACCCTAAAAAAGTGATGGCATTATGGATAAACCATCTGCGTAGTCTACCTGATAACAATACATTGTTAACCTATCTCGGTATCGACCAAGAAATTATGGTGCTGTTAGTTGATGAACTTATTACCGCGATTAATCGTCTTGGTGTTGAACAACGCATGTTGAAAACTCTGGCAGGAACTGAAGCCATTGCCCGCCGTGATGACTTAGCCGAACAGCAATCATCTCGTGTTTATAATGTATTGGGTGATTTTATTACTTGGTTTAATTTCAAAGATAACGGTGTTGAGAAGCCAGATAGCAAAATCAATGTAGGCCATAAAATCTTTGAAAGACCCGATAACACTAGCGTGCAATGGGGTGATGATGAGCGCTTAGTCCGCTTACCTACCAACCCAGTTAACTATACCCTTTTATTTGTGATTGATTGGCTTATCGCTTTATCGGCGGTTATTACTGAGAATGCAGGTCATTCAGCAGGAAGAGAAATCAGTGCTGAACAAAACGCACAGTTAGGCCAAATCATTCAAACCATGAAATCATCCGTCGTGGAGTCATAATTCGTGTTTAATCCAGAATTAAAACCCGTACAACCTGCTCGTCCTGGCTTTGCGGTATTAAGTATTCGTAATTGGGAAGGTGACGCTTCCCCTGTTTATTTAAGCATTCAGCGCAACCAAGATCGCTATTTCTTAAATGATAAAGGGGAGTGGGTAGGTAATGCCTTTTTCCACCAGCTGTCTCTTGAAGATGCTGATGACGGTTATCAAATCGTTCTTGATAAAACGTTAGTTGATCCCCTCGTTAGCAACTTACAAATGGCGTATCAATTTACGTTAAAAGACGATAATGAAACACAAGATATCGGTCGATTACGTATTCGTGATGGTGTATTAGCTTCTCAAGCACAAGGTCAAAGTGAAGCATTAAAATCAACGGCAACATTAGATACTCAAGCCGTTCCACCCGCTCCGATTGTCGAAACACCACCAGAGCCGAAGCCTGAAGCAATCAAAGAGCCTGAGCCGATTATTCCTGAAATTAAGCTAGATGAACCGCCACAACGACCGACACCACCTGCACCGAAAAAATCTAAAATTGGTTTAATTTTAGCAATTATCCTGATCTTAATTTTAGCGGGTATCTTAACGTGGTTCTTCTTACTAAGAGGCAATCCAGCAGGTGAACCAGCACCACAACCGATATCAGCGCCATCAACACCAAGTGTGTGTAGTGTTGAAAATATGAAATCAGGTACGGCGCTCGCTTTTGTACAAAGTTGCATACAGAGCCAACCAGATAGCAAAACTATCCTCGCAACGATCTCACTCGCAAAACAGAACAATCAATGTGATGTTGCTCAGCGTTTATATGCATATAAAGCGCAATCAGGTGATGTTGAAATCGCACTAAATTATGCTCGTGAATACGATCCAGAAACCGCATCAGCACAAGGTTGCTTTAGTGCAGACAAAGAGACCGCTATTTATTGGTACGAAGCAGTTTTAAATCATGATCCACAAAACAGTGACGCAAAAGCGCGTCTTGAAGCTTTGAAAAAATAGGAAAGTCACATGAAAAAGGCGCATTGGCTGACACTTATTCTCAGCGGTTTAATTCTAACAGCACCTGCCAGTGCTGAAGAGAAAAAACCGCTATTACAAGAGGGGAAAAAGACGCTCTATCAGCGTGTATTAACCTACCCAGGTTGCCAAGTGGCAGACACAATTGGTGCAGCAGGTAAAGAACAACCCGCATTTAGCCGTTTTTATGTTTATCAACGTCAAAAACAAGGCACCAATGAGTGGTTACAAGTCGGCCCTGATAGCTTGGGACATATTAGCGGTTGGATGAATGCAAGCTGCACATCTGAATGGAAAATGCAGTTAACACTCGCATTTACTAACCCTGCGGGTCGTAACCCAATGCTGTTTTTCAAAGATAAGCAAACGGTTGAAGGCTTACTTGAAAGCCCTACTCCCGAAAAACAGTATCAACCTTTTTTAGCTGATATCAAAAATCAAAAAGTCAATCCGGCTATTTTAGCTAAAGAGCCCGATTATATGATTGATCAGAAAAGTAATTTTTATCTGTTACCTGTACTAGGCTCAGATGAAGTCTTTACTGACGCGGGCTATAAAGTGCGAGTGCTTAATGTGGCATCGGTCTCTTCACAAACCAAAGACAGCAAAGACGCACAGAATACAAATGCAACCGCAAACAATACAAAACCAGCAACGCCAGATAGCAAAGATGCTGACAATATGATGCAAGGTTTTTCTGCGGCTGTCGTGTTTGTTATCGACTCAACAATATCAATGGACCCTTACATTGATAGAACCAAAGAAGCGATTCAGAAAGTTTATACTCAAATCGAAAAAGACAATATGTTGGATAAGGTAAAATTTGGTTTAGTGGCGTTTCGCTCTAATATCAAAGCCGTTCCCGCATTGGAATACGATAGCAAAATGTTTGTAAACCCCAATGACGTAAAAGATGGCCCTGATTTCCTGAATAAAGTAAAAGAATTGCGTCAAGCAAAAGTCTCAAGTAGTCGTTTTGATGAAGATGCATATGCTGGTGTTATGCAAGCCCTTGATGATGTTGATTGGACTCGTTTTGGTGCGCGTTACGTTATTTTAATCACCGACGCGGGCGCATTAACGGGCGATGATCCTCTGTCATCCACTAAACTCGATGCTGAACAAATTCGCCAAGAAGCCGCTTATCGTGGTGTTGCACTTTATACCCTGCATTTAAAAACCCCGTCAGGTGCAAAAAATCATGCTTCAGCACAAACGCAATATGAAGCATTAACGCTGAATCCGTTCTTACACAAATCGCTTTACTACCCTATCAACTCAGGAGATGTAAATAGTTTTGGTCGTATGGTAGACAGTTTAGCAACTGCTGTCACCACGCAAATTCAAACCGCTTATCGTGGTGAAGCTACTGTGGGAAGTGCATTAAATGCTGATCCTACTTATGGCAAAGATAAAGAGACTGACACCTTACTTAGTGATGCACACGATTTAGGCTATGCCATGCGTTTAGCGTATTTAGGTGAAAAACAAGGTACAAAAGCGCCTCCGGTCTTTAAAGCATGGATAAGTGATCGTGACTTATTACAGCAAAATATCCCAACCACAGAAGTACAAGTGTTACTGACCAAAAGTGAGCTTAGCGATTTAAGTGACGTGATGAAAAAAATCGTTAATGCGGCTAATGAAGGTTTGATCTCACCTGACAATATGTTTGCAGATTTACGCTCGATTGCTGCCACAATGGGTAACGATCCTAATCAAATCAAACAGGGTTCGGCAACCAAATTAGGTGAAATGGGCTTACTCGGTGAATATATCGAAAATCTCCCTTATTTAAGTGAAGTTTTAGGCTTAGATGAAGAGACATGGAAAAGCTGGGATGGCCTTGAGCAAGAGAAGTTTATCCGCCGACTCAATACCAAGTTGCAATATTATCAACGCTATAACGAAGATGTTGATCGTTGGATATCCCTCGCACCACAAAGCGATCCGCGCGATCACGTTTATCCTGTCCCACTGGAAAACCTGCCTTAATGATCCAGATTGAAGACATGGCAATTACGCGTGGTGATGCGCAACACGGTTTTCGTGTTGCGCTTCCTTCATTGACCCTTAAAAAAGGGGAAATTGGCGCGCTAACAGGATTAAGTGGTTGTGGTAAAAGCACCTTACTAGAAATGATCGGGTTAATCTTACGTCCTGATAAATTAACCCATTTCCAACTCGGTGATGATGTCATTATCACACAAGCGGTGTTGAGTAATGAGCAGGCACAACTCGCATCATTGCGTGCCGAAAAATTGGGTTTTATGCTCCAAAGTGGCGGATTGCTTCCCTTTTTAACCGTCATGCAAAATATTCAATTACCTCGCAAAATGCTGGAATTACCGCCACACTCCGCTTGGCTTGATCACGCCATTGACCATCTGCAATTACGCCCATTGTTAACTCGTCTTCCTCGCCAACTCTCTATTGGTGAGCGCCAACGCGCAGCATTTATTCGCGCAATCGCTCATGAGCCCGCTTTATTACTTGCTGATGAACCTACAGCAGCCCTTGATCCCCATAATGCACAAGCGCTGTATGCACTCATTGTAGAGATGGTAAAGCAACTGGAAATTTCTGCGCTGGTTGTTAGTCACGATTGGTCTTTAGTCGAGCGTTTTGGATTTAGCCACTATCACGCGCAACTCGAAGGAGGCGGTAGTGTCTTTATCAAACAATAGTGCCAATCCTAATCGCCTAGGGTTACTTAGCTCACTCGCTTGGCGCGACTTAATTTACGATCGCAAAGTCGCATTATGTATTGTGTTTTCTTTGGTCTCAGTCATTGCCCCACTGCTACTGCTGTTTGGATTAAAGAATGGCATTGTAACGCAGCTTCATAATCAACTGCTAAATGATCCTCGTAACCTTGAAATACGGATGTTGGGCAATGGTAATTATCCACAAAGCTGGTTTGATGAAATTGCGCAAAAAGAAGAAGTCCGTTTTGTTATCCCATTAACACGTAGCTTAAACACACAAGCCGATATTGTAATTGATGGGCAGCATTTTATTGATAACGCTGAAGTTATCCCGACGGCAGACAACGATCCTTTATTAGAAGGTGTAGCTATTCCCCAAAATGCAGACACTTTAGTCCTTTCTGCCAATGCAGCACAAAAGCTACAGGCAAATGTAGGCGATAGAGTGCGCTTATTTATCAGCCGTAAGCTTAATGGCGTTAATGAACGGGCCAAACGCACCTTTACTGTCGGCGCCATTATCAGTGATAGCAAATTTTCAAGAGCGGCGGCCTTTGTTTCTCTTGATGTTTTAGTCGCAATGGAAGATTACCGAGATGGTTATCAGGCGCCTCTTTTTGGTATTACACAAGGAGTTGAGTCAAAACCAAGAACCCAGTTTGCTAAAGCTCGCCTTTACGCCACAAATTTAGATGCCATCACACCATTAGATGATTGGTTTAGGCAACAACACATTGATGTAATAACACAAAAAAGCCAAATAGAGTCTGTAAAAGCGATCAGTTATGTCCTTAACGTTATTTTCTCTGTTATTGCTTGGGTCTCACTATTAGGTTGTATTGCCTCATTAATTGGCGCCTTTCTTGCCAATATTGATCGTAAACGCAAAGACATGGCAGTCCTTCGCCTATTAGGTTTTCGTCAATTTGCTGTTTCTTTATATATTGTATTGCAAGCGCTGCTATTAACGAGCGTTGCCTTTATTTTAGCCCTTGGGCTTTATGGCATTGGTAGCACCTTATTTACCACATTATTAGGCACCCATTTACCTGAACAAGCTTTTGTTTGTCAGTTAACGTTTTGGGATTTATTGATCGCCATGTGTAGCGCCTTACTTGTGGCCTTAGTAGTGGCAAGTATTGGCGCATTACGTGCCGTTTCGATTGAACCTGCGGAGAGCTTACGTGAAATTTAATTTATCGCTTTTAACTTTATCATTTGCGCTGTTATCTAGCAGTTTTACCGTATCTGCCAAATGGGACGATAAATTCGTTAACCCAAAAGCGTTGCCTGATGATGTGATCTTGCCTTTCCCTTGTGAAGGTTCAATGGTATTTCGCCAAGTGACTATCCCTCTCAGTCAGCCTTTACAAGACTACAGCGTGACTTTAGGGCAAGAAGGTGATGAATGGGGGTATTTAGAACAATCACGAGCTGAACATATCGCGGGTAGCTTTCCACTAAAAGGCAAAGAAAAAGGCCGTTACTACCTTATGGCAAAATACCCCGTTACCGATCTGCAATATAACGCCATGCAGAGCGTGATTAACAATAAAGAGTGCCCTGTCGCTTCAAATAAATTACGTTTACCAAAAGTGAATATTAGTTGGTACGAAGCGATGCAATTTGCAGACCAATATAACCAATGGTTAAGAAGCAAACATCCAGAGGCATTACCCGTTGAAGATGGCGCAAAAGGTTTTGCACGATTACCGACAGAAACAGAATGGGAGTTCGCAGCGCGTGGTGGCCTAAAAGTCTCAGCCTCCGAGTTTCGTGATGTGCGTTTTCCAATGCCAGAAGGTACCAAAAATTATATTTGGTCAGCAGGCAGCCAATCTGCTAATGGCTCATTACAACTCACCGGTTTATTATCACCCAATCCATTAGGCTTACATGATATGTTGGGTAATGTCGCTGAAATGATGTTTGAGCCTTTTAGATTAAATAAACTCGACCGCTTACATGGGCAAGCAGGTGGATTTATTGTACGTGGCGGTAGTTATCTCACGCCGGAGAGTGATATACGCAGTTCATGGCGTCAAGAAGAGCCTTATTACACTGACACTGGTGCAAATAAAAACAAATACACAGGCTTTCGTTTAGCCATTGTTGCCCCAGCATTAACATCACGCGACAAAATCAAAGAGATAGAAAAAGAGTGGCAGCAATTAGGTAATGAGAAACCAGCAAATAATAAATCGAAATCCAATAGCGATAATTCCATTAATAGCCTGAATACACTCTCAACTCAAGTGCAAGATGAAGCATTGAAAAAACAGTTAGCTGAATTAAAAAATACATTACGGGCTAATGCACAACTGCGTGATGAGCAACGTGATCAAGCTATCCGTACTTCACTGCAATTAGGTGCTTTTTTGTGTACCAAATTAAAAGATGATGGCGAGTTCTACGACCGATTAATCGCATTACATGAAAAAAACTGCCCTGCTGGCACTAAAGAT
Organism: Proteus sp. G2673; assembly: GCF_009915125.1. Classification (NCBI taxonomy): domain Bacteria; kingdom Pseudomonadati; phylum Pseudomonadota; class Gammaproteobacteria; order Enterobacterales; family Morganellaceae; genus Proteus; species Proteus sp. G2673. Next base: position 115,126 of record NZ_JAABLT010000007.1, on the reverse strand, counting down.
GCCACTTGTGAACGACGTCAAGAACAAGTCAACGAACATAAGAAAACCCTCGACTTTGTTGTGAGCTATTACGCTGACACGTTAGTGGATATGGCAACAACATACGACGCCTCTTTAGTAAAACCGCAAATTGACGTTGTACGCCAATTGATGGAGGCCAGAGGTAAATCAAATTTAAATACGTACCTTTCAACGTATATGCAAGGACTTCAAGGATATTGGGCTAACGGTAAAGTTTCACGGAATGAATGGCTTGAAGCGTGTAAAAAACAATAACAGAGACTTTGGGATAGGTGTGGTATGAATAAACAACTTATGGCGGTACTTAGCATTAGTGCTTTACTTGCCTTATCAGGGTGCCAAAGTAATAACGGTACTGATCCTCGTTTGAAAAATAACAGTGATATGGAGTTTTTCAGCAAATCAGGTATTACAGCCTGTGCGGGGGGTGCCGCGATTGGTGCATTAGGCTGCTTAGTTTCAAATTCCAGCAATAAAGGCGCATGTATGCTCATTGCTGCTGTCGCGGGTTGTGGTGTTGGTATTGGTGCCAATGCCTATTTAGACAATAAACGCCAAAATTACGCGACAAAAGAAGAGATGCTCAATTCCATGATTGCTGATATTCAAAATGAAAATCAGCGCTTACAAAATGCTTCTAACACAGCGAAAGCCGTTATTGCTGATGATAAAAAAGCCATCGCTAAAATTCAGCAAGAGATGAAACAACAACGTTTAAATAAAGACGCCGCAGAGAAACAACTCAAAGGTATTGATGCCAATATTGCAGCGCTTCGTTCGCGCTTAGCTGATATGAAAAAACGTGAAGGTGAATGGCGTGATATCGCTGCTCAAAGTCGTCAAGATGGCTTAAAAACCGCACAGCTTGATAAACAAATCGATGGGATGAAGCAACAAGTTGCCTCTTTACAAGAAGAGCTTGATAGTCTTTATACTCAACGCACAGCAATAAGACTTAGTTAACGTTAAAAAGGATGATAATGAAATTTTTACCTCTTTCCCTTATTGGCATGAGCTTACTTTTAAGTGGATGTGTCACCAATCCCGCGGATTGTGATCCGACAACGGGTGATGTCAGTATAATTACTAAATTTAACTGTAATTATTCAGGGACTTATGACAATCGTATTGAACAAAAAAAAGCGATTTTAGGTAACGAACAAGCATTAAACACCGAGTTTAAAGCCGTTCTTGCTGCCATTGAGAAAGAAAAACAACAGACCAATGCAGATCTAAAAAGTAAACAAGCTAGTCAACGTGCATTAAGTCAATCAATGAATAATCTGTTAAATCAAATTCGCCAAAAAACCAAAGGGCAAAATGATATTCAAAAGCAGATCAATGAAATTGATAAGCAAATGAAAGCAGCACAAAACAACCCATCAAAATCAGTGATGGAAAAACAGCTTGAATTAGAAAATTTACAAAATCAAGTCATTAGTCTACAAAGTGATTTAGGACTAAAATAAACCTAAAAAGGCTCTCTATTATTATTTAGAGAGCCTTTATCTTAATTCTTATTTATTTTTATGATGATTTACACCGCATATATATTATTATTTATATAATATTGATAATAATTAATAAGGCACTTTAATAAAACAACCATATTTAAATCCTTGTGCTATTTTTTATTCCATTAGAAATGGACTCGTTATTATAATTTGATCGCTTAATAATGCGTTCTTATTATTTTAATTATGGGATATAACTATGAAAACCAAATTACTATCAACTTTATTTATATCTAGTTTATTAGCTGCATCTTCTGTTTATGCTCAAGAAGATTTTAACCTTGGCAAAACAACACTTTCAGCGGGTTACGCACAACTCAAAATGGAAGGCCAAAAACCGATGCATGGTGGCACAATTTCGTTACGCCAAGAACTTAATCAACAACTCGGTGTTCTTATCACAGGTTCATACGCACAAAAAGATTACGATTTAGATAAACCTGTTAAACAGTTCTTAAAAGATGTAGATACTCGCTATTATTCTGTTATGGCAGGCCCTACTCTACGCTTAAATGATTACCTAAGTGTTTATGGTGCCGCAGGGATTAGCCAAATTGAGATGAAGAATATTAAAGGTGTGGATCTCAACGAAAAAATCAAGAAAAATGCATTTAGCTGGGGAGCTGGCTTGATCATTAATCCTGCCGAAATGGTTTCTATTTCACTTGGCTATGAAAATAGCCGCTATAAACTTGATAAGTTGAGCGATAGTAAAATTGTCATGGATGGATTTATCGCTAATATCGGTTATCGATTCTAATAAAAAAAGCACATATTATTTTTATAATATGTGCTTTTTTCTTATTTTGATTATTATTAAATTCATTATTCTTATGAAAAAAATATTATTATCACTATTCTCTTCTACATTACTTTTTACTTCTTTCACTTATGCTAAAAGTGATCGTCCTTTATATTCTATTGGTTATGCTTATATTAAAGTGAAAGATTTACCCACAGCAAATGGGATTAATATGAGAATTCAAGCATTACCGGCAGCTAATAAAAAAATCTCAATACAACTTGCAGGAACTTTATCGAATCAATCATTATCAGATAATGGCAGGTTACGTTATGTTTCTATCGCTTTAGGACCTGCTTATGCTCTAACATCTTTTATTGATCTCTATGCCACAATTGGTGCCAGTGGAATAAGTTATCAAACCAAAGAAAATATAAATAAAGATAATTCATCTAAATCTGTCAGTTGGGGAACCGGTATCACATTTACATCACCACAAAATATTACACTTACTTTAGGCTATGAAGGCAGTTACTTTAAAATGGCAGGGAAAAGTTATCCAAGTTATGCACTTATCAGCAATATTGGTTATCGTTTTTGATTTCTACAGTGGTAAAAACAAAAACGCCTCTGCGTTATAACAAACAGAGGCAAAATAACTCAAAAAGACCCACACCAGGGAATAACACAGACATCAATCATCCAAATCACATTCCAAATCATTTCATTAAATCTTGATACGTTCCCAATTGATAACCTCGTTCAATAATCGCTTGTTTTAACGTCATATCTGTTAACACTTCAAGTTCCATTAAGCGCTGAAAACAATAACCACTCGCACGTAATGGATTATCCACAAAAGCTGGATGTGTCATCACTTCAATAGAGTGCTCATGACGCGCTTTCGACTCATCAAGCACCTTTAAAAATAAAGCTTGAGTGATTTCATCTCCATAAAATTGACTATCAAAACCATCACTACTTATCACACCTTGGGTATCAATCCCTTCTTTTTGCGCTAACGGTCTATCAACCCGTATCGGTAGCGATTTTTCTTTGGCAAACTCCGCCACGATAGGAAAAACTTGCTTAAACATATGTACATGATGGTGGCTATCAATATGGTCAGGCTCACGACCAAAGATCTCAATAAAACGCTGATATTGTGCGTCAAGTTCAACTCGAATTTCATCCAGCGGTAAATTGCCCTCTTCTGCCATTTGCCATACCCATTTCCCTAGTACACCTTCACGCGTTAAAGAAGGTAAAGGAGACAGCGGCTTACCCATCGTCAAAGTAAAATGAAGCCCAACACCCAGACCGGGTAACTCATGGCACAATTGTGCTGCATGTTTAATTCCTTCAACGTTGACAAGTGCCGTTGTTGAACTAACCACTCCATGACGAAAACACTCTACAATGCCGTAGTTTTGGCCTTTACTCAGTCCGAAATCATCTGCATTCACAATTAATAAACCAGCCATTCTGTCTCCTTATTACTTATTTTTATCTACCGACAATTAATGAGCGGCTTTTTCTAACTCAGCAATTGTTTTAGCAAAATTAGGTAGATGCGCTTTATGTGCTAATAACATTTCGCGCGTAAGCACTTCTGAATCTTTATCTGAAAGTACTAATGGCGTTAAATTCATTGCTAATAAAGCATCATTTAATTCACCACTAATAGCCGCTTTGCTGGCCGCGATTTCAAAGGCTTTAATGGTATGAATTAATCCCATCACTTTTTCATCAAAATGTGTTAAACGTGGATGAGGTTTAGCACCATCTCGCCCTAAAATCGCGGTCACTTCAATTGACCAATCTGCTGGAATATTATCGACATGACCATGATGAGGAATATTCACATAATGCTCAGCTTGTTTATCATTATAAATAGCATTAATCACTTCACAGGCCGCATCCGAATAATAAGCCCCTCCACGTAATTCCAACTCTTTCGGTTTGATATTCAAATCAGGATTTTTATACAATTCAAACAGTTGCTTTTCGACTTTTTGTACTACTTTAGCGCGAGCACCACCTTTATAGTATTCGCCCATTTCAATAGCTAACATCTCTTTTTGCTTGAAGTAATACAACAAATAAGAGCATGGCAACAGATTAAGAGAGCGGATCAATCCCTCACTAAAGGGTAGGTCAAAAATGTTCTTCACAGAGCCAGCAGTTAATGTGCCTGAAGCAACACCGTCTAATAATTCAGGGAAACGAGACTGGCCATTTACAATAACGTCTTTAATAAACACCATGTGATTTAAGCCAAATAAATCAATGGAGAGTTCATCTTTATCTGTTAACTTAAGAACATCTGTAATAAACATCTTCATACCAATTGGGATATTACAAACCCCAATAAATTTCTTAAAGTTGGTATGACGATAAACCGCTTCTGTTACCATGCCTGCTGGATTGGTAAAGTTGATGATCCACGCATTAGGGCAAATTTCTTCAACATCTTTAATAATATCGAAAATAACAGGGATCGTGCGTAGCCCTTTAAATAACCCGCCCGCACCATTGGTTTCTTGTCCTAAATAGCCGTGACTTAACGGAATAGATTCATCAAGTTCTCTTGCTTTCAATTGACCAACACGCAATTGTGTTGTGACAAAATCAGCATCTTTTAACGCTTCACGACGATTAAGGGTTTTATAAATGGTTAAAGGAATACCCGCCTTTTTTACCATGCGTTGGCAAAGCTCAAAAATAATCTCGAGCTTCTCTTTTCCTTCTTCTACATCCACCAACCATAATTCAGTGATCGGCAGTTCATGATAACGTTTAATAAAACCTTCTAATAACTCAGGTGTATAACTGCTTCCGCCACCAATGGTAACAACTTTTAATTTATGACTCATAAAACACTCCCATACAGCGTAATCATGCTGTTATTTGTGTATTAATGGCAAAATTAAGGCGTAAAGAGCCATAAAGAAAATAAGCTTATTTTCTTCTTTCTCTTTTATTTTTAATAAATTTAATCTTTATTGTTGATTAATTTATTACGCCCAATAATGAATTAGTTTGTTTCTTTAATACTACATAAATTTTTTCGATAACTATTTGGGGTTAGCGAAGTTATTTTCTTAAATGTCTTAATAAATAAACTAGGACTACTGTAACCCGCATCAAAGGCAATATCTGTTATCGAATAGTTTGTAATTTCCAATTGCTTTTTCGCAAAATTAATTCGAATATCATGAATAATTTGCATTGGTGTTTTATCGTAATAACGCCGAGTTGCTCGGGTTAAATATTCTTGTGATTTCCCTGATAACATCACCATATTAACCAATGCATTTTCACCAAATTTTTGTTTGTCATGCATCTCGCTTACGGTATCTCTTAGCCATAAAGGAATATCATCTTCAATACGATTATCTCGATGGTGTCGTAATCTGTTCACCACATTAAAGGTGACAATTTCAATAAATTCATTAAATTCCGTATGGCGAAAATTCAAAGAGCCAATAACGGATTCAATATAGGAAAGAAATTCATTTTTTAATTCATAAACTTGTGAAGCGATAAAATAAGCAGGCAATAACGAGAAGTAATGTTTATCAAAAAAGGCCTTACTAATTCCCACATTTAAAATACGTGTTGCACCAAAATCATAGAAACTTTGATGATGAGAGCCTATAGGGATAAAAACAAAATCTCCTCGCTCTAATAACACCTTCTTACCATTAATCTCTTGATAATAACGCCCTGTTAAAACAATGGTGAATTCATAATAATCATGTTGATGCAGTCCGCTGACACTTTCTGTTTTATTATAAATAAAGACATGAAAGTTTTTGCCATTAAATAGCTGATCTTCATAGACCATGCGTATTTCGCTTGGTGCTCTCAATGACTCCACCACAATATTCATCTTATTTTATCTTCTCATGTAACTCGATTAATTCTGTCACTAACTCTCTGGCTAACATTGATGTCATTAAATGATCTTGCGCGTGAACTAATACTAAACTGACTTTCGTTTTTCCTACACCTTGGTCATCACCAATTAAACGAGTCTGTATTTTATGTGCTTCATTTAATGCTTCACGAGATTGTTCCATTAACTTTCTAGCGCCTTCAAAATCGCCTTCTTTGGCTTTTTTTAATGCGCCATAAGCCACACTACGAGCTTGGCCTGAGTTAATGATAAGCCCCATAATGATCTCTTCAAATTCATCATCGGTTGCACTGCTATCAACGACATTTTCAATATCTAACATCATATTTCCTCTTTGACACTGGCAAGTGCAGAGAAACCTCTGCACTTGTATTTTCTATCACTTAAAATTTCAACGCGTTAGCAATATCTTCTTCACTTTCTTCTTTTTCAATTTCAGTTTGAGCTTTATTTGAAATAATCACGAAAGGAAGATAAATCAGTGTTGCTACACCCAAGTTAAACAGCGCTAATAACAGTGCTGCGATACTGCCGTTAGTGTTAAAGAATGCACCTAATCCTGTTGGCATCGTCCATGGCGCTATATTTGTTACCGGTGGGATTATCCCTAAGTAATAAGCCGTCACAGTAATTGCGGCAAGAATAGGCTGAATAAGAATAAAGGGAATAAACATCACTGGGTTCATGATAATAGGCAAACCAAAAATAATCGGTTCATTAATTTGGAATAAACCTGCTGGTAATGCCAGTTTTGCCACTTGGCGATGATCGGCGCGACGAGATGCGATAAAGATAGCCAGAATCAGCCCCAGCGTTGCCCCCGTACCCCCTAAGAAGATAAAGGAGTCTAACATCGGTTTGGCCCAGAGATGGAATGTCTTACCTGCCGCTAATGCGGCTTCAACAGAACCGTACTCTGTATAAATCGCAATATTCTCTAATGCCCATGGTGTCATAATGCCACTATCAAGCGCTGTCAGCGCTAGTGAACCATGAATACCAAAGAACCATAACAATGATGTGAAGATAACATACGCCCAACCCACTACAGAACCTAACGAGGCTAAAGGTGTTGAGATAGAGTCCAAAATAACTTGGTGGAAATGTGTCTCATAATGTCCTAATCCCCACGAAACTATTCCCATAACAGATAAGATAATAAAACCAGGGATTAAGGCCGAGAATGAACGTGAAACAGAAACTGGTACGCTATCAGGTAAGCGGATCACCCAATTACGACGCACAATAAAGGTAAACATTTCAGCCACAACAAGACCGATAATAATACCTGAAATAACATTTGCGCCCCCTAACCAGTTGGCGCCAACAGCATACGCTCCCCCAGCATTATAAGGTGTGACAGTCATAAACGCGGCGATAGAGAGTAACCCCGCGGCGATAGGATCGACCTTTCGCTCTTCGGCTAATCCCATACCGATAAAAAAGGGTGTCATTAATGACATGATACCCAATGTTCCGTTATAGACATTCCCCCCAATGGCTTTAAAACTATTGAGTGTTTCTATTGTTGATGCATCAAGGCGGATACCTAAAGAATAAAAAAAGGAGCCCTCACCAAAACTAAGAAAGACGTTATTGATAAGTACAAACATTGCCCCTGCAAGGGTTAACGGCATTAAACGAATAAAACCATTTTTAATCGCATTAACGTGAGGTTGCTTTCCAATTTTAACCGCAAAAGGAAGGAGTACCTTTTCAAGTGAACCAATGAACTTACTCATAGAAAAATACCCTTAAAATGCCGCTAATTACTCGGCTTGCTGAAAAATTCGCTCTTTGACTGGAATAAAAAATTAAATAATAAAAAAATAAAATTAATTTGTTGTTGCAGATGCTTTTTTAATAGAGGCGACAGCGGCTTTTAACACGCCTAAGCCATCTACTTTTCCATATAACAGAGAGTCGATCACTTCGACCGGTTTATTCGGGAGTAATTTTTGGATATCAGGCAACATCCAACTAATTTGTGGACCAAGTAAAATTAGATCCGCATCCTGTCCTTTTTGTGCCGCTAAGGTTTCAGGAAATGCTTCAATAACCACAGGCACTTGATATTTTTCTGCTTGTGCTCGCATTTTGGTCACGAGAAGAGATGTTGACATGCCAGCAGAACAAAATAAGTAAATATATTTCTTTTGCATAAAACCCTCTTGAGTTGGCAACGATTTACCCTAGAGATAACAAGGCTTTCTCTTGTGCATTCATTACTGTGTCAGTACAGAAACCGAAGTAAGATTAAAATAAGGATTGTTTCTGCTTGAATGAAGTATACGCAATGATACTGGCTAACGATATTTCTTAGTGGTTCAGAATTGTCTCTCCTTGACCTACTCTTTTGACACTCTTCACAAATTGAGCAAATAATCTTAAGAGTTCTTTCACGTCACAAAATTTGTTCTTTATTTTCCTTTAATGATCTCTCACAAAATTTCGCCATTTTAGTCAAGTTAATCCTTTATTATTATGAGAATGTGAATTAGTATCATTACTCTTTATGTTTTTGATGGTATTATCGCCTTCTTTGTGGATCGACATTTAAGCCACTGCTGTAAAGATCCGTGTTATTTCGTGTTGCAACAATATGGGAAAGAGAATGTTTAAAAAGTCATTAAGCCCACTGTTTTTACTGCTTTCTTCACTTGTTATCGCAGGTTGTGATAACGCTCAAGACGCATCAACAGCACAATCAGCGGAGAAACAAACTCTCACGATTGAACATTTCCAAGGAACAACTGAAATCCCTGCACACCCGCAAAAAGTGGTTGTGATGAATATGGAAACCCTTGATATTATTGATGCATTAGGTGTTTCTATTGTTGGCATTCCACAAACGAATGTTCATTTACCAAAATTCTTAGAGAAATACACCAATCCGAACGACTATATCAATGAAGGTGCTTTATTCGAGCCAAACTATGAAAAGCTCAGCACAACAGCGCCTGATTTAATTTTAAGTGGTAGCCGTGCTCGTGATGCATATGCAAAATTAAGTGAAATTGCACCTGCGATTTCAATGGATATCGATCCGAAGCGTTTCGTTGAAAGTCTTGCTGAACGCACCACAACATTAGGTCAAATTTTTGGCAAAGAAGAACAAGCTAAAAAATTACTGGCTGATTTCAATAGCAAAATTGATACCGTAAAAGCCAAAACACCAGACGCAGGTAAAGCAATGGTGGTTTTAGTCAGTGGCGGTAAAATTTCAGCTTATGGCCCAAGCTCTCGCTTTGGCTTTATCTACGACGTATTAGGTTTTGAACCCGCTTATGTTTTTGATAGCCCTGGTTCACACGGCAACATCGTCAACTCTGAATTACTGTTAAAACTTAACCCAGATTGGCTGTTTGTCATTGACCGTGATGCAGCCATTGGTCGTGAAGATTCACAACCAGCTCAACAAGTTCTTGATAATGCACTAGTTAGAAAAGTAAATGCTTGGAACAAAGACCAAGTTATCTATCTTGATGCAAGTTCCATTTATATCTCCGGCGGGATCCAAACTTACTCTCGTTTAATGGATACAATTAATCAAGCCTTGGATCAAAAAAATAAAGTAACTGAATGAAAACGTTCCATTTATCATTGGGGATAGGGGGTATCGCTATCCTCTCAATGATCAGTCTATTCATCGGCGCAGGAGATATTACTCCTGCTTCGCTTTTTACTGATCCCGATATGCGCGATATCTTCTTTATCAGCCGTGTTCCAAGAACGCTATCATTATTACTCGCCGGTGGTGCCATTAGTGTTGCAGGATTGATTATGCAACTGCTTACCCAAAACCGCTTTGTCGAACCTTCTCTTGCCGGAACAACGCAATCTGCAAGTCTTGGATTATTAGTCGTCATGCTGCTCTTTCCAGCGGCAGGCATCTTCACCAAAATGATGGTCGCAACTGTTTTTGCCCTTCTTGGTACATTGTTGTTTATGTTGTTGCTGCAAAAGATCACCTTAAAAACAACACTGATAGTGCCTTTGGTCGGCATTATGCTTAGTGCGGTTATTGGCGCACTTACCATCTTCTTAGCGGTGTATTTCGATTTACTGCAATCATTAGATGCATGGACAAGTGGTGATTTCTCAAGTGTGCTACAAGGTCGTTATGAGCTGTTATGGCTTGTTGGTGCTCTAGCAATCATGGCGTGTTGGGTTGCAGATAGTTTTACTGTTGCCGGAATGGGACGAGAGTTCTCCATTAACGTGGGGCTGAATTACCGCAAAGTGATGATAATAGGATTATCGATTATTGCACTGATTAGTGGTGTTGTGGTGTCTGTTGTTGGTGCATTGCCTTTCCTTGGTTTGATTGTGCCCAATCTGGTGAGCTTAGTGATGGGGGATAATATCCGCAAAACCATCCCTTGGGTTTGCTTAAGTGGTGGTGCGATTGTTTTATTATGTGATGTCATTGGCCGACTTATTCGCTACCCATTTGAAATTCCTGCCAGTGTTATTTTAGGCGCGGTGGGTGCCGTTATTTTCCTTTTTTTACTACTAAAGCAGCAACGTTATGCAAAAAGTTAATTCATCCATAATTAGCAAATGTACTGGCGCTGCCGAACATAAGAAAACGCGCCTTTCGCCCATGTCACGTATCTGGTTATTATTAGGGGTATCGTTATTATCTATTGTGTTATTTATGACGATAAACCTAAACGGCAATATCTCTTATATTTTGACTCATCGTGCTTACATTATTCTCACCATGATTGTAGTGGCTTTTGCCGCGGGTGTTTCAACAATATTGTTCCAAACTATTGCAAATAACCGTATTTTGACACCATCACTTATGGGGTTAGAAGCCCTGTTTGTATTGCTACAAACCGTATTTGTCTTTTTTGAAGGCGATATGCCTGCATCATGGATGTTGAACTTATCAAAATTCTTTTTAGAATCAACATTGTTGGTGCTATTTTCGGTTGTACTTTATCGTTGGTTGTTTAGCTCGGTACGTTTTAACATCAATTTAGTCCTGATAATTGGGATCATCTTAGGTACGTTATTTCGTAGTTCAGCCACACTATTACAACGTTTGATGGATCCTAATGAGTTCTCCATTTTACAAGGTCGCATGTTTGCCACTTTCACCCGTGCAACCCCTGATCTTATCTTTTGCGCTTTAGCCATTATCGTTGTCGTCGGTGTTTTACTTTGGCGTATGCGCTATAGCTTTGATGTAATGGCATTAGGCCAAGCGAATGCGATTAACCTCGGTATTAATTACCGCAAACAGACCACTTATATTCTGTTACTCATTTCTGTCTTAGTGGCTGTTTCGACCGCTTTAGTCGGCCCGTTAACCTTCTTAGGTTTAATTGTCGCTAACCTTGCTTACCATATCAGTGGCAGTAGCCAACACCGTTTCTTAATGCCTGTTGCCTTCCTACTAGGTACTATTGCCTTAATCGGTGGGCAACTGGTTTTAGAATATGGCTTAAAAATGACAGGAACACTTTCTGTTGTGATTGAGTTTGTTGGTGGGATGTTCTTTATCTATTTGGTGTTAAGAAGACTTTAATATGATTGAAATCAGTAAGATATCAAAGCATTATCAAGATATAACCGTTCTCGATAATATTACAACAACCATTCAACGTGGCGGTATTACTTCGATCATTGGTCCTAATGGCGCGGGTAAATCCACACTACTTTCTGTTATTGGGCGTTTATTGCTTCCTGAAAGTGGCATGGTCAGTGTTAATGGTATGGATGTTGCGGCAACAGATAGTGATGTGCTGGCAAAAAACCTCTCAATACTGCGCCAAGAAAACCAGTTCGTCAGCCGTTTAACCGTAGAAGAATTAGTTGGCTTTGGGCGTTATCCTTACAGCAAAGGGCGGTTAACACTCGACGATAAAAAAGTCATTGATGAGTCATTAGCCTTTTTAAATTTGACTGAATTTCGTCATCGCTATCTAGATGAGTTATCAGGCGGACAACGTCAACGTACCTATGTTGCGATGGTGCTATGCCAAGATACAGAATATGTCATGCTTGATGAACCACTGAATAATCTTGATATGAAACATGCGGTAATCATGATGAAACTTCTGCGAAAAGCCGCAGATGAATTAGGAAAAACCATTATTATCGTTATTCATGATATTAATTTTGCTTCAGTCTATTCAGACTATATTTTAGCCATGCGTAATGGACAGCTGTATTATCATGGTTCACCAAAAGAGATCATGAAAGCCGATATTATCGAGGATATTTTCGATACCCCCGTTGACGTTAAAGAGCTCGATAATAAACTCATTGCTATGTATTACTAATTCCATTTAGCCATATTGTCTTCAATAAAAAGCATGTTGTTTTTATTATTAGCAACATGCTTTTTTATTGTTTTTTCTCTTGTTCAAGCAACTCTGAATCAATATCTTCAAAGATAGATTGCCATTCGTTATCATCAATATCCATTAGTCCAAAATAACGCAATAAAAAGGTGCCTTCTGTCGCTAAAAATGCCAATCGTGCACGTTTTCCAACCTCCGTTGTTGTATCTAATCCCGCCAATCGCTGTTGATACCACTCTTTGGTACTTTGTAGATACTCAGGCGTCTGTAACAATGCCGCCATCAAACTCGCACCTTTGGCAAAAGCGACTTTGTCATGATTATGGGTCGCATGAATATGTGCAGCAACACGATTTTCTGGCGAGTTATCGTTTTCAACACTCTTTTGAAACTGCGCTTCATAGTGACCTTCCCAGTGTTCAAACATGGCATCAATCATCGCCTCTTTACTGCTAAAACAGTATTGAACACCCCCTTTAGAGATCCCCATTTTTTTTGCAACAGTATCAATCGTCAGTGCGGCAGCACCTTGTTCCATAACGATATCGAAGATCGCTTCTAATAATTTTTCTCTATCAATCGTTCTTTGCCGTCCCATAAAAAAACCTCTTTTCAATACGACCGTATGGATTTATATTGTAGCCGTTAGTAAAAATAATACACATAAAAATAACTGAGATTTCTATGATAAAAGATTATAAACGTTGGATAGTACTACTTTTGGTATCGAGTATGCTGTTTCTCATTGTTGTTGATGTCACAGTGCTTTATACCGCATTGCCACGTTTAACTCATGATTTAAACGCCAGTGCATCAGAAAAATTATGGATAATGAATGCTTACCCGTTAATTGTTGCTGGATTACTACCTGCAGCGGGTATGCTCACAGACAGGATTGGCCATAAAACACTCTTTATTTGTGGGTTACCGCTATTCGCTCTCGCTTCTTTGTGTGCAGCATTTTCACCCACCGCAACGACCTTAATTGCCTCTCGTGGTTTTTTAGCAATTGGAGCCGCAATGAGTATGCCAGCTACTCTGTCAATAGTGCGCCAAGTCTTTAGCGACTCGCAAGAACGCGCTATTGCGATTGGCATTTGGTCTGCGGTTGCTTCTGGCGGTGCGGCTTTAGGGCCTTTAATTGGTGGGATGTTGCTTGAACATTTTTGGTGGGGCTCTGTCTTCTTAATTAACGTCCCTATTGTGCTTTTGGTATTACCATTTTCGATTTGGCTTATTCCTAAGTTTGCTGGACATGGTAACCATAAAATTGATTATTTAAGCTCAGTACTGATCCTAATCGGTTTAATCAGCGCTATTTATGCTTTAAAAGAACTAGGAAAACCTTATACACAGTGGATTGAAGTCACTATTACAGGTGTAATTGCGGTAATTTTTCTCACACTATTTACCTTGCGCCAACGTAAACAAACTCACCCGATGATTGATTTTGGGTTATTTAAAAACCGCTTTTTTAGTATCGGGATTTTAATGGCAGTGCTTTCTATGGTGATCATTGTGGGCATTGAATTACTACTTAGCCAGCGTTTACAGCTTGTTGCGGGTTTTACCCCTTTAAATGCAGCATTAGTGATCTTACCTATTCCAATTGGCTCTGTGTTGGCATCCCCTTTAGCGGGCTATTTTTTAACACGACTAGGGGAAATTCGCTTAATTATTGCTGGATTTATGCTTACTTTGATAGGAAATCTGTGGTTAATTGCCGTTTATCAAACAACATCGCCAATGGTGTTAATTGGTAGCTTATTTTTAATCGGCTTTGGTTTAGGTATTATTTTTACCACCGCATCGACATCCATTATGTTAAGTGTCGCTGATAAACAAGCAGGAATGGCGGCCTCCATTGAAGATGTGGCTTATGAGCTAGGGAGCGTGATTGGAGTGACATTTATGGGCAGTTTGATGAGTACAGTGTACACCTTAAAACTCGTACTACCTGACTCATTAGCTATCAATGATGCAGCCTATGACAGTTTAGATGAGGCTCTTATTGTGGCAGAAAAATTACCAAATGATGTGGCTTCTCTTGTGATATCTCAAGCAAATTTAGCCTTTGAAAATGCCTTTTTTGTTGTATTAATTGCCACGGCTATTATGACTGCATTAAGTTTATTCTTTTTGCCTTATTGTTTACGTCATACTGTAAGAAAAAAAACAATTAACCATAATTCACTATTAGATAAATAGTATAAATAACCTCACGCATCACCATGGTACGTGAGGTTATTGATTGCAATATGAGAGAATATTAAAGCGTGATAATTCCTTTCATCAGTAAACCGATAACTATCACATCAAGTAGTAATAAAATAACGAGATAAAGCGTCTCTTTTTTCTGAAAAATAGGTTTATTATCGTGTTTCTCTTTACGTGACCAGATAAAAACAGGCAGTCCACAAGTCAATAAAATTGGGACTAATGCAACATATTGAATTTGGCTTGCATACAAAATAAAGAGGCAGAAAATAACACCTAATACACCACTTAATAAGGCTAATCCTCTTCCTGTTTTTGCATATTGATCATATTGGCGGTTAATACAAATCTTAGTGATATATAACGTTGTAGTGATGTAAGCGGGAACAACCATTAATGCGCTAATGTTATACATGGTATTCCATGCATTATTTGAGAAATAAACCAATAACATCGCTGCTTGCATCACAATACTGCTCACCCATAGAGATGTATTTGCGGCTTGGTTTTTATTGGTGCGTGCAAAGGCTTTAGGAAATGCACCTTTTTGCCCTGCGACCATCGGAATTTCTGCACATAACATTGTCCATGCTAACCATCCCGCTAAAACCGAAATAATCAGCCCGACATTCATTAACCAGTCCCCCCAATTACCAACAACTTTGGCTAATACACCCGCAGTTGATGGATTACTTAATTGAGACAGTTGTGGTTGTGGCATAATGCCAAAAGGTAAGATGGATAATAAAATATAAATAATTAATGCTAATAAAAAACCTAATAAGGTTGCTTTACCAACATCTTTTTTATTTTTTGCTCTACCAGATAAAACGACAGCACCTTCAACACCAATAAATGCCCATAGGGTTACTGTCATCGGTGCCAGTATTTGGGACATTAATGACACTGGCTCTGCCTTATTATCCACCGTACTCATAATTTGTGGTGATGTACCCCAGAAGTTACTAAATAATTGGTAATAATCATTCAGTACACCCAGAATAATAACAAATAAAATCAATGGCACTAATTTAGCAATGGTTCCGAGTGTATTAACAAAGCCCGCAACTTTCGTTCCTGATAACACTAAAAAGTTATAGCCCCAAATTAAAATGGAACCACAAATAATGGAATTTAAATTATTGCCATCGGTAAATACACCGGGGAAAAACTGATCAAAGGCATCCATCAAGATAACAGCGAAAGCCACATTACCAAATGCGGTCATTAACCAATATCCCCATGCAACATTAAATCCAATAAAAGACCCAAAACCTTCTTGTGCGTACATATAGACACCAGCTTGAAGATCAGGTCGTAAATCAGATAATAAGCGAAACGCATTAGCAATAAAGTAAATACCAATACCCGCAATAATCCATGCGATCAAAACCGGCCCTATCGCTGAACTTGCCGCCGTATTTTGTGGCAAGCTAAACACACCACCGCCTAACATAGAGCCCACAACAATTGCAATCAGGGCAAATAAACCCAACTTTGCACCATTATCACTCGCCGCGGGGGTGGTATTCTTTGACGATGTGGTTTCTGATTTGTTTGCCATAAAAACCTCTTACCTTAAGATAATAATATCTGGCGCCTAATCCCACGCCAGATATTTTCATCGCATCATAATGTTGTCATTAATTACTGACGGCCTTTTTTAATTGCTGACACACGGCGTTTGAATTTCACATGTGAAGGTAATTCTTTCGCAATGCGTTCATCTTCAACAATCGCTCTTACCCAAAAATCACCCTTCTCATCGACATTGATCCCTTGTATTTCATGCTCAAACCCTGGAAATGCCTTATCAAAAATTTGTAAGGCTTTTAGGTAACCAATAATACCTTGATCTCCTTTAGGTAAGCGTTCACCAGGCATAAGAACAGGAATTCCCGGCGGATAAGGAACTAACATACTCGCCGAAATACGACCTGAAAAATCATCTAAAGGGATATGTTCTGCTTTATAGCGAACGACTTTTTGATAAGCCTCCGCTGGTGACATGACAGGTTCTGGATCACTATTTACTGCATCATTAATATGTTTCATTAAATCAAGCTCATCCATCTTTTCATGCATAGATTGGCAGAGTTGTTTTAATGTCATTTTTGCATATTGAGGAGCGATTTCTTTTAGTGAGGGAATAGCATCTATCGCTAACGCATCGGAATCATAGAGCTTTTTAAAGGTCAGTAAACTTTCTAATAACGTTCCCCATTTACCTTTAGTTACCCCTACAGAAAAGAGGATTAAAACGGTATAGTCCCCCGTTCTTGCAATTTCAATACGCCGATCGTCCAAGAATTTAGTAATGATATAACCTGGGATACCCATCTTTTGATATTGACCATCGGCAGTAATACCAGGGCAGGTAATTGTGACTTTAACAGGGTCTAACATACTGTCGGTATCAGCAATATCTTCATCAGAAAAACCATGCCATTTATCACCGATTTTTAATGTCCAACAATCAGACTCTTGGCTTAACAAATCGAGAGGTGCTTGCTCAAAGCTGTGATTTTCGCCAGTTTTCGGATCACGTACTTGAGTTGGCTGTAATACATCGAAGAACCAATCAGAATCACCATTTTGCTCTTTTAATTGGCGTTTGACAGAAACGACGGCCTTACGAAATGCAATGGCTTCTTCTATCGATTCTTGTACTAAAGAATAACCAGATTCTCCTTTCATCATTCCGACTGCAACATCAATGGAAGCAATAATAGGATAATAAGGTGAAGTGGTGCCATGCATCATAAATGAGTCATTAAAGTCATCAAAATTTAACGGCGCACGTTCGCTTTTTTTCACGTGGATCATTGATGCCATAGAGAGTGATGGCAACATTTTATGTGTTGATTGCACGGCAAAAAGGGTAGGACGATTAGGAATATCTTCAGATACATCCATCGCAAAACGATTTTTATATAAAGGATGGAAACGCGCATAAGCATACCATGCTTCATCAAAATGAATTCGAGGTACGCTGGTTGCTAAATTTTTCACCACATCATTTACGTTGTAACAAAAACCATCATAAGTACAGTTTGTCACAACAGCATAAGTCGGTTCAGGGCTGATAGCACCTTCGGCTAGCGGACTCTCTTTTATCAGTTTGCTAATACTGGCTTGTGTTAAGCGTTTGGTTGGGATCGGACCAATTAAACCGTAGCCATTTCGTGTAGGTTTTAAATAAACAGGACGTCCTTGTGAAAGTGTTAAGCCATGATTCAATGATTTATGGCAGTTTCTATCCACAACAACAATCTCGTCTGCCCCAATAGCGCCTTGTGCCACAATACGATTGGAGCCGGATGAACCTGAAACACCATAAAATGTCCAATCAGCGCCAAATAGTTCTGCTGCTATTTCTTCTGATGTTTTTGAAGGCCCCGCATGAATAAGGTAATCCCCCATTTCAGCCGTTGCGACACCAATATCAGCACGCATCATATTTTCACCAAAGAAATTGATGAACTCAATACCAATAGGATGTTTCAAATAAGCCATACCGCCCATATGTCCTGGGCAATCCCAATAATAATCACCATCCTCAGTGAAATCTTTTAATGTTTTAAAATATGGAGGTAAAAGGCTCTCTGCATAGCGATGAATTAAAGTATAAATACGATTAGCTGTAAATGTTGCGGTTTCTGAATAGAGATAGATATATTCACTTACTTCTTTAAGAATATTAATAGAAACATTATCGGTAATATTCTCTTCAGACAGTAGAATAATAGGGGTCGTTGGATTTCTTTTTCTAAATAATGAAATAAAGGCTTCACTCTCTATATTCATTTTTGGATTGTTTTTATCCCAGAAAATACCTACCGCACTGTATTTAGGGCTCTCTTTTATATATTTAATCCCATGATCAATATTATCTGCAATTTGAGCAATAAAACCACGCTCTGTAATTGCATGTTTTAATGATCCTAATGCTTGTTTTGCAGGGCTATCTTCTTTTAGTCCCGCAGATGAGACAAATAATACATGATGATTAAACTTCATAGACACCTCCATAGGTATCAATATTGATTGATATTGCCATTATCTGATTCATTTCATTGAAAAAATTTCAATTAATAATTATGCAATAATTAAAATTCAATATAATTATTGAGATATAGAAAAATCGTCAATACGTCCAGTAAGATAATAAAAACAAATAAAATACGCTCTGTTGGATTAAATAGCGTCTTCTGCTCTTGATATCTCGACCAAATAAAAAGGGGAATACCTAATGTCAGTAAAATAGGCACCATCGCTAAATATTTAATTTCACAAGCATAAAACATAAACAAGCAGAACATTAATCCAATAAATCCACTAATTAAAGCAGAAGCCTTACCTTTATTGGCATATTTTGAAAAGTCACCCGACAAACAAAGCTGTAATAAATAAGCTGATGTTGCCAAATAAGCAGGTAGAACCATTAATGCAGAAATAGCTAACATTGTTAGCCAAGCATCATTAGAAAAATAAGCAACAAAGACAACCAATTGCATAAATAGGCTACTCACCCACAGAGAGGTAGAGGCAGCGCCATTTTTATTTTTTACTGAAAATGCTTTAGGAAAAGTACCATTTTGAGCCGCTACCATAGGTATTTCAGCACAAATCATCGTCCAAGCTAGCCAACTGGTTAATACGGACACTAATACGCCGATATTAATTAACCACTCCCCCCAATCCCCAACAACAGTTTTTAATATTCCGGCTGTTGATGGTGTTGGTATTATGCTTAATGCTTTTTGCGGTAAAACACCAAAAGGTAATACTGAAATAAAAATACAAATAATCAGTGAGACAATAAACCCTATCAATGTTGCTTTGCCCACATCTTTTTTATTGCGCGCTCGACCAGATAGCGCAACCGCACCTTCGACACCGATAAAACACCACAGAGCAACATCTAAAGGCGCTAAAATTTGTGCAGGAATAGGCCCTAAATTATCAGCTGAAATAGGTGCTGAATTTCCCCAAAAATTATTAGTTAGCTCTTCATAATTCAAGAAGTAAACCAGTATAAACACGAAAATACTTAAAGGAATTAACTTCGCAAACGTACCAATAATATTAATCGCACCCGCCAATTTCGTGCCGGATAAAACAAGGTAATTAAATCCCCAAATAAGAATAGAAGCACCGATAATAGAGGGAATATTATTTCCGCCTTTAAAATCACCCGGTAAGAAATAATTTAAGGTATCCATCACCATAATAGCAAAAGCAACATTGCTAAAAATGGTCATTAACCAATAACCCCAAGCAACAATAAAAGCAACAAAAGCACCAAATCCTTCACGAGCATACATATAAATACCTGATTGAAGATCAGGTCGAATATCTGAAAGCACCATAAAGATCCGGGCAATAAAATACATACCAAAACCGCAAATTAGCCAAGCAATAATGACTGGACCAATTTCAGATGTTGCTGCCATATTTTGCGGTAATCCATCAACTCCACTACCTATCATTGAGCTGATTACGATGGCAATCAACGCAAGTAGTCCTATCTTCTGGCCTGTATTATTATTTGAATTGCCTTTTGACATATTCTTAACCCTATTGTAACGACTTCTGTATTAACATGATGAGCTAATGAATGAGTATAGTAGAATATAAAAATCATACACTCCAAACTATTACGATAATTGTAACTTATTATGTCTAAATGAAAAAAACATGACTTAAATATTAATGGGTTTTAATATTTAATCACCTAAAGAAAATAAATAACAATAGATCCCTTTCAATAGATAAGAATCAAAAATTAAGTGTTTAAAATTTTATACATATAACAACCATCTTCATGAAAAGTAAAAAGATATATTTTTCATCATCAGATAATAATTATATTCATATAAAACGAACATTAAAAGTATTTGTTATTTTATATATATCAATCAACTAGTTAAATATAAATTTAGTATACTTTCCTTTTATTAAGATAGTAATAAATACGTAATTCACATATAAGGTAAATCTTAAAAAGAATTATTCTTTATTTAAAATATTGGAAAGAATCTTAAAAAGAATAGTAATTGAAATTAAATATTAAAAACGATCTAATTTCAGCCCATCCGCACTAAAATGAGAAGGCGATTGTCCCATCTGTTTTTTAAACATTGTCGAGAATGAGCCCGCGCTGTTATAACCTAAATCAAAGGCAACTTCAGTAATACCGCGCCCAGATAAAATTTGTGTTAATGAATTCAATAAACAGACTTGTTGTCGCCATTGTGAAAATGACATTCCTGTTTGTTTGCGGAAAAAACGGCTAAAAGAGCGCTCACTTTTATGTAATTTATCTGCCCACTGTTGCGGTAAAGAATCTATTTTTGGGTTACGAATAAAATCACGACATAATTGAGCTAATTTACTGTCTTGTGGAATAGGCGCAAAAAACGGTAACGGTTTTGCTTTTGCTAACTCACATAAGATTAACTGCATTAAAAGACCATCTCGCCCTTTTTTATCATATTCTGCAGGCACATCTACAGCTTCAAGCAGTAACTGGCGAAAAAGAGGAGAAACACTGACAACTTCACATTGTTTGCTATGACGAGGTGCTGCGGAAGGCTCGATATACAAGCTTCGAGTGCTCACATCTAACATACGCGTTTCATGCCCAGTTTCTGGTGGGATCCACACACCACAAGACGGTGGAATAATCCACTCACCATCATCTGTACTCACTTCAATTAAACCCGTAGCAGGGTATAAAAATTGCGCTCGACGATGTTGATGTGTTTCTAACAGCGTATTGGGCAAATAGTCTGTACCCAGCGCAATAACATCTCGGTCAAGTGAATCAACGCTTTTTAACGGTACATTTCTCACAGTCTAGGTTACCCTTTTTTTATTTTCGTCCTTTTTAATATAACAGTTCTCACGCACTCTACACACTGGCAAATAATGAGTTATATAATTAAAATCGCTATATGTTTTAATAAATAACGAAGATATTTTATGTGAAATTTCAACCTTCTTGATATCTATTAAATAAACTTCGTTAACAATCAAAAAACGCGCTTTTAACACCCTTAGTAAATAGGCTGAAATTCAAATGTCATTGTCTGGTTTTAGAATGTTGGCAAAAGATTAATCAACTACTATCCCTCTCGCAGAGGTTAATTCAAGCATTCTGCAATTATCTATGCATTCAATAATAATGCAGCGGATACCAGACATTCCCTTTATTCATAGCCTAGAAAAATCACGCACGTTCTTTATATCAAGTATCGGGTATATCGGGGTCCGCCTATTATGTTTAAGGTAGAGTTCATTATGAGCAATCAGTCCGATCACGATCATGATACAAAGAGCATTCTCAACGATGTTAGCCGCCGTCACTTTATTCAAGCGAGCTCAGCATTAGTCACCCTTCCTTTTCTCGCATCAAACTCCTTTGCTGCGACAACCGATAACGCTATCCCAGTAAAATCAATAACGACCGAAGAGGGTGAACGGGTTGTTTCAACTTGCAGTAGCTTTGACTGTGGCGGTAAATGTGATATTCGAGCCCACGTAAAGGATGGCAAAGTCACCCGTATTAGCACACGTCCCGATGCTGATCTAGATGAAGAGATGCCTATTATGCGTGCCTGCGTTCGAGGTCGCGGTTATCGAAAATTTGTCTATCATCCAGACCGTTTAAAATACCCAATGAAACGCGTTGGCAAACGTGGCGAAGGCAAATTTGAACGGATCACGTGGGAAGAAGCGACCACTCTTATTGCGCAAAATATGCAGCGTATTAACCAACAATATGGCCCCGCATCACGCTTTGTCAGCTTAAGTACAGGTGTGACTGGCGGTATTTTCTCGGGTGCGAATATGTTACGTCGCCTGTTTAATATCACGGGGGGTTTTCTAGAAAACTATCACTCCGTTAGTAATGGAAATACCCTTGCAGTCACCCCTTATACTTACGGTACAGCTGCTAGTGGTAGCACACTTGATACATTAGAAAACACCCCTCTTGTGATTTTATGGGGCCATAACCCTAACGAAACGATTTTTGGTCACTCAAACCATTTCTTCCAAAAAATGAAGAAAAATGGCACTAAGTTTATTGTTGTTGATCCTCGTTATTCTGATACCGCCTCTTCTTTAGCTGATCAATGGATCCCATTATTACCAACAACGGATAACGCCATGATGGATGCGATGATGTATGTCATCGTCAGTGAGAACCTTCACGATCAAGCATTTATCGATAAATACACTATTGGCTTTGACGAACACCAAATGCCAGAAGGTGTAGGTAAAAATGAATCTTTAGTTGCCTATTTGATGGGTAAAAAAGATGGCATTAAGAAAACACCTGAATGGGCAGAACCTATCACTAAAGTGCCTGCTGATACTATCCGCCAATTAGCCCGTGAATATGCATCGACAAAACCGGCAGCATTGATGCAAGGTTGGGGGCCTCAGCGCCATATTTGTGGTGAACGGACGGCACGTGGTGCAACATTACTTGCAACGATCACCGGTAATGTGGGGGTTCGAGGTGGTTGGGCTGCCGGCTATGGTATGGCTTTAAACTCTGAATTGCGTAAAACCATCGCAGGGCCAAGCCTATTAACCAACCCAGTAAAAGCGAAAATTAATATCACCAACTGGGTGCAAGCGTGTGAAGACAAAAATTTAGTCACACCACAAAATGGGTTACTGAACGCCGAGAAACTTGATACTGAAATCAAGATGATTTTCTCAATGGCGGGTAACTACATGACAAACCAAAATACCGATATTCTTCATGCTGCTAAAGTCCTTGAAGATGAATCAAAGGTAGAATTTATCGTCTGTAGTGATCTGTATCTGACACCAAGTGCAAAATATGCCGATATTTTACTACCTGAAACCAGCTTTTTAGAACGCTGGAACATCGGTGGTACATGGAGTTATGGCGACTACATTATTCTTTCTGAAAAAGTGATTGAACCTGAATTTGAACGTCGTACTGACTACGATTGGTTACGTGAAGTTGCAGATAAATTAGGCGTTGGTGAACAATTTAGCGAAGGCAAAGAGACTGATCGCGATTGGATTGAATATTTAGTCGATGACGCCAGTGTGAAACGTCCTGAAGACGGCATTCCAACCTTTAAAGAGCTATTGGTTAAACGCCGTCATCTATTAAAACATCGTCCTCATACTCAAAATGTAGCGTTTGAGAAAAATATCCAAGATATCGAGAATAACCCATTCCCAACACCATCAGGCAAAATTGAGATTTTCTCTAAACGCTTATATGACATGAATAATGTCGATATTCCGGCGCTCTCTCATTACGTACCCGCTATTGAAGGCCCTGAAGATACGCTAACGGATAAATTCCCGTTACAACTTATCACATGGAAAGGGCGTAATCGCGCAAACTCAACGCAGTTTGCCAACCCTTGGTTACAAGAAGTACAACGCCAAGAACTCTGGTTAAACCCGTTAGATGCCCAAGATAGAAACATCAAAGAGGGCGAGAAAGTCAAAGTGTATAACGATCGTGGAGTAACGATGGTGCCCGTCAAATTAACACAACGAATTATGCCTGGCGTCGTGGCCTTGCAAGCAGGAGCTTGGTGGCAACCTGATGCAAAAGGCATAGATCAAGGTGGATGTGCCAATGTATTAACATCATCCCGTAGCACCGCAATGGCACACGGCAATGCTCACCAAACATTATTGGTCGAGGTAGCAAAAGTATGAGTCAATTTATCGTTTATCCCGCTGTGAGCAACAAACAGTTAGGATTTTATATCGACAGCGCTCGCTGTTCAGGTTGCAAAGCGTGTCAGGTTGCTTGTAAAGATAAAAACAACCTTGATGTCGGACGCAAATTTCGCCGTGTCTATGAAATCACTGGCGGGGGTTATACCCGTAATTCGAAAGGTGCGCTGATCAATAATGTCTTCGCTTACACCTTATCTATCTCTTGTAACCATTGTGACGATCCGATTTGTGTTAAAAACTGCCCAACAACAGCAATGCATAAGCGTAAAGGCGATGGCATTGTCATGGTAGATACCGACAAATGTGTCGGTTGTGGTGCTTGTGCGTGGTCTTGCCCTTATGGCGCGCCACAGATGAACCCAGAAACCAAACAGATGTCAAAATGCGATTTTTGTATCGATTTACAGCAAAAAGGTGAACAACCGGTTTGTGTCGCCACTTGTCCGCTAGGTGCAATCCAATTTGGCCCTATTGATGAACTGCGTGAACGCTATGGCGATTTAGATTATGTCACGGGTTTACCTTCCCCTGAAATAACACATCCCAACCTTGTTATTAACCCACATCAGGGTGCAAACAATGACGGAATTAATAATAAGGGAGAAAGAAAATGAATGAATGGTCATTATTAATCTTCACATTTATGATGAATGCGACCATTGGTCTTGCACTAACAACAGGGCTTTTTGCTCGTCGCCTTTCTCATTATCTCAATGCAGAAAGCTACTATCGCTTTATGCTGTTGACCTTATTTGTTATTTGTGGATTGGCAGGTTTAGGCTCTATCGCTTCAATAACTCACTTAGGTGTGCCATTAAATGCCCCTAATGCCATTAGAAATGTTTTTTCTGCTTGGTTAAGTCGTGAAGTCGCCGTCACTGCTATTTTTGTCGGTTGCCTAGGATTAACCTTTTTATGGCTCTGGCGCACTCGCAAACTCTCAATGCTGTTATTAAGTAGCAGTATTCTGATTGGGTTATTTGATATTTATTGTATGGCATCGATTTATCGCCATACCTCTATTTTGACATGGATGGACCCTAACACTTACATCATGTTCTTCGGCACGATGTTAACACTTGGTGCCGCTATTTTCTTTTTGCTGATCAAAGTATTACAACACGTAGGCAGTAAGTTAGGTATTGAAATACCACAAGACTCATTCCCAATACGCTGGAAATGGCAATTATGGGGAATAATGGCATTTAGCTTAATTGGCCGATTACTGTATCAACCTTTTTATGAACAATATTTAACTCGCACACTCTATAGCCAAAAATCGGTGACATTCCCGTTATCACCTATTCAAGTGTATTACTCTATTGGCTCGCTACGGACTGCCTGTTGGATCTTAGCCACCTTTGCAGTATTAGCTTGTGGCTATAGTTTAGTGAAATTCCTAACCCCTAAAAATCAAGGTCAATCAACTGAGTCTATTTTTGCACTTGGCTGTGTTATCGCAATTATCGCTGACTTTATGTTGCGCTATGTTTTCTACTCAATTCACTAATTGCAATTGAGTATGGTTGTTTTAAGAAAGTATCAAAAATTATGAGCAGACTTTCTTAATTATTTAAGGTAATTTGGATCACGCACCCAGATTACCTTTTTTCGTTTAGGGCATTCCTTTTTAAAATTATTATTATTTTAGCCCTAAGCGTTTTGTCAAACGACGTAAATTAGCCGGATCAAGCGATAATTCTCGTGCAGTTGCCGCCCAATTTTGGTTATTACGTAGTAATGCCTGTTTAATTAAATCTCGTTGAAACTCATCCGTAGCTTCTTTTAAATTTTTGTCCCCTGATGGTAATGATTGTGATATTGGATGAGTAAGATTTTCTGTGCCTAAAGCAAAATGACTAACTTGTAAAATAAGACTGTCTGTCTTATTCCCTGCTCTCGCTAATACGATTGCTCGATGAATAGTATGTTCTAATTCACGCACATTACCCGGCCAAGAATAATGCAATAAATAAAGGCGTAATTCAGGACTAATAATCACTTGTGTAAGATTAAAACGCTGACGATATTGCTCGCAGAAATAACCCACTAATAGCAAAATATCGTCGTCTCTTTCTCGTAATGGCGGAACATGCAAAGGAAAGATACTTAAACGATGGAAAAGATCGGCACGGAAATTTCCCGCCAAGACTTCTTCCCATAAATCACGATTTGTTGCTGCTATTACACGCACATTAACGCGTAAGTTACGATCATCACCAATACGTTGAATATCGCCATATTGTAAAACACGCAGTAATTTTGCTTGGAGTGATAATGATAACTCCCCAATTTCATCAAGAAATAAAGTGCCATTATCTGCCATTTCAAATTTACCACTACGATGGCTAATTGCTCCGGTAAAAGCCCCTTTTACATGCCCAAATAATTCACTTTCTGCCACACTCTCAGGAAGTGCGGCACAATTTAAATAGACTAACGGATTATCTGCACGATTAGACATTTCATGAATGGCTTTTACCACCAGATCTTTACCGGTTCCTGTTTCGCCATTCACTAAAATATTCATATCTGCGGATGCAACAATTTCTATCTCTTTTTTCAGTTGCATCATCGAAGGCGATAAACCAATAATTTCTGTTTTTACTGTGGGCTTAAACGTATTAGTTGGCATAAATAACATATTTTGATTTTCGAGTTGCTCAATCAATAACGCATTATTTAATGCACCAGAAGTTAAGGCCGCAATTAAACGAAGCTCTTCATCACTGAAAGTATCAAACTGATGAGGGTCCATTCCATCAAGTGTTAAAGTGCCAATTAAATCTTGTCCTGCAAATAACGGTAACCCCACACAAGCATGCACTTTTAAATGCTCTCTATCTGGAATAAGGCCATCATAAGGATCGGGCAAATCACTGTCTGCAGGAAAACGCACCACATCCCCTGCTCGCGCTATCGTTTCGAGACGAGGATGCCCTTCTAGTAAAAAACGACGCCCTAATACATCAGGCACGAGGCCATCTATGGCTAATGGGATAAACTGATGAGGCTCGTAGCGAAGCAACGCGGCAGCATCGCAATTTAGCACTTGCCGAAGTGTGGTCACCAGCCGCTGAAATCTATCTTGGTGACCAACATCTTTTTGTAATTCAATGGCAATTTTAGCCAACACATCAACAGAAAAACCCATAAAAACACCTCATAGTCATTATGATTGTTATTATGGTCATTTTGACATGACAAAGATAGTCATATTGACAATATATTAAATAACTATAAAAACAAAAATCATTTTAAAACAATAAGATATTGACCCTAATGTGTTTGTAAAAAGCGATAACGTCGCCAAAAGTGATAAAATGGAAAGTAAATGAATTGCTCGGTCAGAGCAATCATTAGAAAAATCAGTAAACCTTACCGTTCACCTTGTGTATCAATCAATAAACGCTGATTTATATACTCAATAGTCTCGTCTATCGTCATAATATTATTAACGACATTAGTAATACCTTGCCCAATAATAATTTCGGCTTGGCGTAAATTAAATAACTTACCATTAGGCACCGAAGATTCTCGTATTCCTTTATTAATTTCTTGATAAGCCAACGTCATCCATGGATAACGATGGCTAATTTCTTGATTATGGCTAAAATTTTTATGATTACTATTTCCACCTAATAAAATTAGGTGATCCATTACCATTGGGGAATAAAGCCAACGATAAAATTGCTCTGCATATTGTGATTTTTGGCTATAACGTGAAACCCCTAATACGCCACCGCCTAATTGTGGAATACTACCGGGTACAGGTGCAAAACCTGTTTTAGGTAAAATATTGCTATGTGCGACATCGTTAAATAAATTCATATAAGCGATCAGCATGGCAAGATGCCCTTGCTCAAATTGCCTAACCGACTCACTCCACCATTTATTATGAATATTCTCAGTGATCGACAACTGTTTTAAATATTCTTCTAATATTTCGCCGGCTAAAGGCATTTTTAATCTAGGAATATTATCGTTTCCTATTAAACACCCACCTTTGGCGTAATAACGTAATAGATACTCTGTTGCAATCAGCCCCGCACTACCTAATGTTGTTGAAGCCCCCATTGGCCGACTTAATTGCCCTTCTTCATGTTGTTCAGTAAAAAACTGCGTCACATTATCGTATTCTTCAAATGTTGTTGGTACGGTTAACTCATTACCTGTTTTCTCGTAATACATTCTTTTTAAGATAGGATCTTCAAACAAGTCTTTTCGATAAAACAGAAGTTGCGCACTGGCATCAAAAGGCATGGCATAAGCAACATTATTCACTAAACTAAATTTTTGCTGAGTAGGTAGTGAAAAATTATTTAATAAGTCCGTTAATCCATTACCAATCTTATCTAATGGCTGTAATATTCTTTCTGCAAACCAAGGAAAACAGGCCATATCAATACGCAATAAATCATAATAGGGATGCAAATGTAACTGACTTAAAATTTGATAAACTTCATCGTAAGGATGTATCGCTAAATTAACTTTAATCCCTGTTTGACGATAAAAATGAGGTAGCAACTTTTTTAATGCACTGGTTGAAGGGCTAGGTAAAATCAGTAAGTTAAGACTTATATTTACTTTATCCTCACTGATAACCGCGGGTGTTAAAGTATAAAGATGATCACTTTGATTACGCACACAAGTTACATTATTCTCGATAATCTTCTCATCCTCTTCATTTTGAATGAGTGCATCAATCACTTCTAACCCGAGTTGAGCATAATTCATAGGAAAGTAATATAACCCTTTTAATACAGGTGGAATATTGTCGCTCAATGCAAAAATAGGCGGGCAATCATTATGGCTACCAAAATAACTCGCTTGCGTTAAATAACGTGCCTTCTCTATATCTTGAGCAATAAAGATGTCTGGGATTTGCTCCAGAGAAAAGAAATCAAACGCAATTTTATAACTCTCTTCATCTGATGCACAAAGCACCACATTTTTTTTATTGGGAGCAGTCTCTAAAAGTCGATGTTGTAATTGATTGGCAAAGTTTTGATTATTTAAATAATCACTACTCCCCATAAAAATGCCCACTAATTTACCAGGGGTTTTTGCAACCTGTTGGCAAATAGCCTCTGCGGCTTGAGCAAAATCTAGCGTGAAAAATCGTTGAGTATTAAGTGGCTGGCGATAAACAAACGCAACTTGAGAGGGGGGTAATTTTAACGTGTCAAAATAGATATTTGCATCTTTGAGACAACTTACCGTGATCACTTGTTTATAACCACCCGCGGCAATTTTCTGTAATGCCTCTAATTCTGTGGTTTCCAGATCATCCGTTAAAAAAAGATCGTAAGTGACCTCAGGAAAGTGAGCAATAGATTGCCTTAAGGAATTAAAGAAAACCGCATATTTTTCAGAAACTAATTGAGGTAAAAGTATAGCTATTTTATGGCTTTTATTGGTTCTTAACAGTTGAGCTTGTGTATTTAACTGATAGCCCATTTGTTTGGCGGCTTGATACACAGCTTCAATTTTCTCAACACTCACATTCCCACGTTTATTCAATACGTTAGAAACCGTTCCATGAGAGACACCTGCTAGTTTTGCAATATCTTTAATCGTTGCCATTGACCTTTTTCCATCTCAATTTCTGCTTTCACTAGCATACCTGAATTATTTATCGCGACTACTGCTAATTGATTTGAACGTTCCATCTTTAATTTGTTTATAAAACAAGCGTTTGTTACTTATCAAAAATAAATAATTATCAATATCAATTAAAATATATATCAATATTAATCAATGTGATAAGAAATTTAATTTGAATAAGATCACTGATCTGATCTTCATTTATTGGCAAATGAATACCACCATTTTATTATTGGAACGTTCAAATTAATCTATAACTTATAGATAGCCAACACCAGATAATTAATAAAATCATAATAAAACAATAGGATAAGGGGATTTCTTATGAAACTTCATTTTTTAGGGACGGCTGCCTCAGAAGGCATACCCAATCCCTTCTGCCGTTGTGAACACTGTCTGAAAGCAAGAGAACTTGGTGGGAAAGATATCAGAACTCACTCTTCTGCCATTGTCGATGACATTATGTTAATCGACGTATCACCTACATTTAGTTACCAGTTAATGCGTGATGGGATGGATGCAACTAATTTTGAAAGCCTTCTATTCACTCACACGCATCCTGATCATTTCAATGTTGGCGATCTGTTTAGCCGAATGGAAGGTTATGGTTTTGAAATTAACCATCCCCTTCATATTTTTGGTAATGATCGCGCAATTAATGGTTGTATCGAAGTTTTACCTGGTTACAGCAAAGAGCGTTTTGCTTTTCACTGCTTAATTCCTTTTGTTACCGTCGAAAGAAACGGTTATAAAATTACGCCATTACTCGCTAATCATGCGAAATGGGAACTTTGCTATGTTTATCATATTGAGAAAGATGGCAAGGTTATTTTCTATGGCCATGATTCTGGTTGGTTCCCTGAACTAACATGGAAATGGTTAGAAAACAAGCCACTGGATATCGTTGTTTTTGAATGTACTTATGGACTCAATGGTAAAGATCGAACTGATAATCATATGAGCCTAGAAACTGTATTTGCAGCGAAAGAAAAACTGCAACAGCAAGGTTGTTTACATCAAGATACACAAATTGCTGTTTCGCATATTTCACATAGTGGCAAATTGCTTCACCACGAATTAGAAGCTGTTTGTGCTCCTCACAATATCCGCGTTGCCTATGACGGGTTAACGTTAGAAACAAATTAAGAGGAGAACGATGATGGATATGAAAATAACCTCTCGCTTACTGATTATGATGTTTGTGCAATATTTCATGCAAGGCGCATGGAATATGACCATGGGGCTAGTATTAAGTAGCTATGGTATGGCAAGCATTATTGGTAATGCCTACGCTTTATTAGGCGTCGCAACCATTATTTCCCCATTATTTATTGGTATGGTGGCTGACCGTTTCTTTGCTTCACAAAAAGTCATGGGCATCCTTCATTTAATTAATGCCGCTGTCATTATTTGTGTTCCTCAATTTATTGAAGCACAAAACAGTGGCATGACATTATTCTTAATTTTCATTATTGGATTATTGTTTTATCCAACAACTGCGCTTTCAAATAGTATTAGTTTCTCCCATATTAATGGCGTGAAATATTTCCCTATTATTCGTGTATTCGGTACGTTTGGTTTTATGGCTATCGGATTTATATTAGGTGAAATGGGCTTCTCTGGTAGTACGATGACTTGGTATATCGCTTCGGCTGTGGGGGTTTTACTCGGTTTCTACTGCTTTACTTTGCCTAATACGCCACCTAAAGCGAAAGGTAAGCCATTCTCTGCTCGTGATGTTTTATGTTTAGATGCACTTTCATTATTTAAAGATCGTTATTTCGCTATCTTAATGTTTAGTATCTTTATTTTAATGATCCCTAAAACAGCTTATTCCGCTTATATTCCGGTATTTATTAAAGCATTAGGTTTTAATAATGCGGCGTCTATTATGCAAATCGGTATAGCCTGTGAAGTGCTGTTTATGTTTGTGTTGTCATTCTTCTTAATGAAGTTTGGCTTCAAAATTACATTACTTTTAGGGGCTGTTAGCTGGATCATTCGCTCAATATTCTTCTCTTATGCAGCGGTAAATACAGAGTTTTATTTTATCGTTATCGGATTAATGTTACAGGGATTATGTTGGGACTTCTTCTTTACCGCTGGTGATATCTATGTTGACCGCAAAGCTAAACCTGAAATCCGCGCTCAAGCACAAGGTCTACGTTTTATTGTCTCTAATGGTTTCGGCTTATTATTTGCTTCCACTATTTGTGGTCAAATCTTTAATTCAACCGTAACAGAAACAGGTGATGCTGCATTACCACAGTGGTCAACATTCTGGATATACCCAGCTATCGTTGCCGCTGTTGTGACAATATTCTTTATCTTCTTCTTTAAAGATGATGTGAGTAAAAAGAAAAATAACGAAGATAAAAAAGTACAAGAAAGTATTGCAACACAATAGTCTTAAAATAAAGGAATGAGCCAACGTTAGGAGCAAACCATGGACGCATTAATTCAGTTTGTTGACAGCATTGGCCCTTTATCACTATCAAGTATCGCTAAATTATTGGCCGCCTTTATTTTGGGCGGCTTTATTGGCTTAGAGCGTGAATCAAAGGGAAAACCTGTCGGTTTTAAAACTTGTGTCATTATTGCCGTTGCCAGTTGTTTATTAACTATTGTTTCTATTCAATCTGCAGAATATTACGCCAATATCTCCGACAACATTCGTAGTGATCCAATGAGATTAGCAGCACAAATTATCAGTGGTGTCGGCTTTCTTGGGGCTGGTGTTATATTGCATCGACGTGATGATGCCATTTCAGGACTGACAACAGCCGCTATCGTATGGGCATCAGCGGGTGTTGGTATTGCTTGTGGCTCAGGTTTTTATTGGCATGCCATGATTGTGACGGTTCTATTTTTTATGGCTATTCAACTTAGCCCACAAGTGGTGTTATTTCAGATGAAAAACCACCGTTTAGGTAAGATAAAAGTGCGTATGTTATTTACTCATGAAAGCGGTGTTCCTCTGTTAATTGAGTATTTAAAAAGCCACAAAGACGTGATTGAAAATCTCACTATTCGCGACATTAAAAAAGAGCGTGTTGAAGTGAATTTGAAACTGTTAGTGAGACAAAAAATTACTTTACCTGAATTTTATTGTTCATTAAAACAGCTTGAACATGTTCATTCTGTTTCTCTTGATCATTAATTTCTATCCACTCATAAAAACACCTCAAAAGCAAATATTCCCACTTTTGAGGTGCAAGTCGATTTAAAGTATTTCTACAAAATTAGAAATATTAATGATTATTCTTCAATCAAATCATCTCTAAATTTGGGTTTTTGCTTAATATCATCACAATTTTCAATTTGTATTTTTAACCCTAATTTCCATTGCTCAAAAGCATAGGTATCAGCAAGATCAATTTTAAATTTAGTATCACTCACTTTTGTGATTTTAACTGAATCTACACCTAACTCATTTAACATATCCAATGTCAGCAATTCTCTGGCTTCTAAACCAAAAACATCATGTAATATCCATTTCCCTAAAATAGATTGAGGATTAGTTTGTAGCCCTTTTCCATTGTCTTGTGTCACAATAGCTGTGATTACTCGATCATCTGGTAATTGTAACTCAAATCCTTTAGATGCATTTCTTTCTTCTTTATCTAAGGCATTAAACCCAAAAAAATGAGGAAATATATGATGGATCCAGATAGGGATCGGAATATAAGCTTCAAAGTCTGGACGAGGTTTATTTGAGCCTTTAGTTTTAGGTGCTGCATTCCATGCATTAAAACCTGATTTTTCTTCTACTTTCATTGAAGAGTCTGAATAAATAGGTAGATAAATCGTTTCTTTCGGATCTTCTATTTTTTCTTTTATAGGGGCTAATTTACTTACCGATGAATTAGTTACATGTATATATGACAATAAATCAAAAGGATCTTTATATTGTGTAATAGGAATTTTAGTTACAATTGATTCTTTAGAAGCATCAAATTCTTGCAATAAGACACTTTTACTCACATAAAACTTATATTTTTT
This sequence comes from Proteus sp. G2673, assembly GCF_009915125.1. NCBI lineage: Bacteria > Pseudomonadati > Pseudomonadota > Gammaproteobacteria > Enterobacterales > Morganellaceae > Proteus > Proteus sp. G2673. Next base: position 81,034 of record NZ_JAABLT010000007.1, on the reverse strand, counting down.
ATTTTTGTCCTTAAAATTAAAAACACCTTTATTATCATTAACAGAAATTATTTTAATTGAATCTAAATCAATTAAATCATAATTACATTCAACAATATTCATCACATTACTGTCTCTCGTAATATTATGATATATAGTATATGTTGTGTTATATGTACGCTGATCAAGCTGAATTCGTTTATTTCGTAATAAAGCCACTTTCTTAACAACATCAAGTGGCGTACCTTTATCGATTAAAGGCCTAATTTCTGTCGGCGCCACTTTATTAAATTCTGCAACTTTTTGAAAAGTCTTATCTCTTGAATGTATCCATGTTTTTAAACCAACACCAATTCGATTTTTCCCTATCTTAGCGATAGCATCAAACGCGGAATCTTTACGTGTTAGGTCTTCTACATCAAAAACTCGAGCAAAAAGTTGTTCATGATTTCGATAATATAGATAAGGTTTATCTGCACTACTTCCGGCTTCTGTATCCTTAAAAAGGCCAGATAATGCACCAAAAATCTCTAAAAATTTAATATATTCATCTCTTTTATCTTGAGGAAATGAAGACCATAAATCTATATTTTTTGCCATATTTACCTAAAACCTTTTAGAAAATTATCATAAAAAACGTATTAACTTATCATATAAACAACACAAGATATTAATACTACCTCACAAAAAAAATCATTAAGTTTTAAATTACAACATTGAAAAAAATAAAGATATTTATAATTATAAATATAAAAAAATAAAATAAAAAAACTTGAATAAAAAAAGAGGGTAACTAATCTATAGTTTACTTTAAAATAAAATATATTAAGGAATTAAAAAATGACTTTTATTTATTTACCTCTTTATTCTGACAGAGATAATACCGTACATCCTAAATCAGGACTTAATGCATGGAATGCATCATCTAAAAACCCTAACTCACCTAATCCAAAACCAAGACCTGCAGATGAAGTTTATATTCCTATCCCTAAATGGGTTCATGAACATTTTCCCTATTTCTTTGGTTTTGATGCATTAGATCCTACACAACAAAATGCATCTTCAAATGGTTTTTACCTACACTCTCCCATTGGAAGATGGGACGCTATTGTTACCCAAGAAAATAGTAAAGGACTTGAAACCAATCCTCAATCTGATTTAGGTTATTGGCTTTTACGGGATATTCTTAAATTGCCTTATAATACGGAATTAACTATGGATATATTAAATAGAAAAGAAATTGATTCAGTAAAGATAACTAAAATAGATAATTCTAATTTTAGAATTGAAATCGCGCCATTTAATGCATTTAGAAATTGGAAAAATACCCTCTCTAGCTAATAAATTTACCCTAGAAAAACTCTAGGGTTTTCATCGCTAGTTCTTAATATTTTTTCATTTGGTTATTTCTTTTTTAGGCCATTATCTAAATAATTCAATGTTATTACCCCAAACCATTAACAGTTGCTGCTTTTTGCTTAAGAGTTCTGTAGAATACTCTTTCGAATTTAGTGATTTGGGATATTATTTATGAAGTGTGCGTCATTTTTTGCGGGTGTTGGTGGTATTGATATAGGCTTTGAAAAAGCAGGTTTTGATACAGTTTATGCTAATGAACTGGATAAATTTGCGGTTACGACCTTAAAAGAAAATTTTGACTTTATCATTGACCATCGAGACATCAGAGATGTAAAAACAAATGAGATCCCTGATTTTGATATCATGTTGGGTGGTTTTCCATGCCAAGCATTTTCAGTCGCAGGTTACCGCCAAGGCTTTGATGATGAAAAAGGCCGTGGTAATTTATTCTTTGAATTAGAACGGATTTTTGCCGAAAAACAACCACCTGTTATCTTTCTAGAAAACGTTAAAAATTTAGTTTCCCATGATAAAGGTAACACCTTTAAAGTGATTTTAGATTCACTTCATAAACACGGCTATCACGTTTCTCATCAAGTATTAAACGCCTCTGAGTATGGCAATATTCCACAAAACCGAGAGCGTATTTATATTGTATGTTTCAAAGATGAGCAAGCTCATAAACGCTTTGTTTTTCCAGAAAAAACACCATTAACTAAACGTATCTCAGATTTATTAGAAGATGAAAGTACAATAGAACCACGCTATTTTTATACCGCTAAAACTCCTTTCTTTGACCAACTTGTTGAAGATGTGGTTGATGCCGAAACGCTCTACCAATGGCGTAGAAAATATGTAAGAGCCAATAAAAATAACCTTTGCCCTACATTAACAGCCAATATGGGGACAGGTGGCCATAACGTCCCCTTACTTAACGTTCAAAAGAAATCAAACACCATCAGAAAGCTCACACCAAGAGAGTGTTTTAATTTTCAAGGTTACCCAGCTGACTATAAATTACCCAAAGATATGAGTAATGCTAATTTATATAAGCAAGCTGGAAATAGTGTTGTAGTGCCAGTTATTGAACGGATCGCACAGCAGATAAAATTAGCGCTAGGATAAAATGTAATAGTTTTGAAATTTAAATCCCAAATCTCAATTTTCTAAGCCTATTATCCTGATCATAAAAAAGCCCGATAAAACATTTATTTTATCGGGCTTTGTCTTAACAGAGATCTATTTACTATTCTTTATTTTTTAATGGATTAGCAAAGCGTTCTAGGTACATCATGCCAAAAATTGTTGAAGCATAGTCTGTAATATGCCCGACATCACGATAAACTGGCACACCTTCTATGTCGGTTAAACAGACATTTTTATCGCACTGCACATCTTTGGGATCGATGATAATTAAAGTTGGATAGTCCTTTTTTAATTTAGCAAATAATTGATTCATCCATGTATTCCCCTCACCTTTGTAGTTTTTGGGGTTACAGTTATTATCTGCAAAATCTTTTCTTAATTTTGCATTTTCATAAAAACAGGTCATAAAACCACTTGGCATTGAATTAACTGTTTTAATAAAAACAGGTTTAGCACCCGTGGCAATAATAATATCAAGTGCTTCACGCATCGCTTTTTCAACACGTTTACGAGACGCTTCGACGGTTCTAACATCACCTAATTTATTAATGACATGATTTGACGCGTAATTATTCCAAACTTGCCCAAATATGACATAATCAAAGTGGTTATTCTTGATAAGTTGATAATATTTCGCTGTTTGATCGTAACAACGTTGATAAACTGTATTTTTATGATTAGACCAGTCATAAAGATAAATATTAGGAAGTGTAATACACGATGACGTTGCTTGTGCATATACATCTAACTTGGCGTCTTTACCTAATATATCCATAAAGCCCCAATAATGATTCGCATGAGAATCACCCAATAAAAATGCTTTTCTCTGACTTCCCACTTCACCAATATGGCACATTTTATCTGGATCAGAAGCTTCAAAATTCATACATTTCGTTCGATTAGGATAATCAAACTGATTCAATTTAGCTTCTAAATTAACGTAGTTTTGCCCAAGCCTTGCTCCAATACCTTGGTATTTTTCATTTAGTAAATTTAGCCCCAAAGCAAATAAAATAGGAACAATCAACAAAAATATGATGGAGTATTTAAAAGCTACCCGCTTTCTTCTAAATGGTTTTTCAATAAGAAAATAAGAAGCAATTGAGAGCAATAACGTTAATGCTAACAGCGATCCTTTTTGCAGTTCTGTATTAAATACACCGATATAACGTGCAACGGCAAATAATGGCCAATGCCATAAATACAATGAGTAAGATAATAACCCAACGATCACGATCGGTTTTAATGAAAGTGTTTCTTCAATAATACTTCCATGCTGTCCGGTATAAATAATTAATGCAGCACCAAGACAAACATACAACGTATTAAGGTTCGGGTAACCAGCAATAATATCGTTTTTAAATGCAATCCAAAGAATAACACCTAACGCAATTAAGCTAATGACATCATTTATTCTGCGGTTAGGTTTTATCTTTGTTGGGAAATAGGCGACACATGCCCCTAGCATGAATTCAAAGATACGCGTACTAAAGTAATAATAATTTTTCGGTTGGTCTTTTTGATAAAAAAATACCAACAAAAAAGAAACTATCGCAATAAATACAACAGGATAAAAATTATTTATTTTTTCTTTATGATTTATTTTATGTAGAAAATAAAGTACAAAAGGCAAGAAAAGATACCATTGCCACTCTACCGCCAAAGACCATGTATGCAATAACGGTAAAAAGAGTGCATCTTGTGCTGCATAGCTGGTTGTTGCTCTCGCAAAATATTTATTAGAGAGAAAGGCTGAGGCGTATTTTTCGCTATTTGTAATATCAAGATAATCACTAGGGAGATAAAACAGTCCGGATATCACTAAAACCGCAATCAGAACAACAAGGTAAAGAGGTTGTAATCGCCATAATCGACGATTATAAAAATCACGAAATGAAAAATCACCTTGTGATAATGACGTTTTAATTATCAGCGAGATCAAAAAACCAGAGATCACAAAGAAAATATCGACGCCAATAAACCCTGAAGGAATTAAACGATTATCTAAATGGAAAAAGATAACCAAAATAACAGCGACCGCTCTTAAACCATCTACATCTGCCCGATATTTTACATTCATAACTCAAACAAATAACCCAAATAAAAAGAATCGCTGGATTATATACCAATTAGCTATTTCGCTTTAGTCACAAAAAGAAGAAGACTATTTAATATTGACTATTAATAACACCTAAATGGCCATAACTGATTAAATTCCATCGTTAAACCTATCTGTACTTCAGTTGAAAGTGAACCCTTGCTCACTACAAATTTAGGGTGTCGAATAACAATAGGAGTATTAATCGCATTATGTATTAATGATGATCGGTTTTGCTCTAATTCATCATAAAGCTTCTTCATTTCTGCTGATGACGTATTCTCACTTAATCGCCCAAGCGTAATATGAATAATATTTTTATGAAGAGTGTTATCAATAGGGATCTGCTGATAAATCTGCTGCCTGAAGCGTGTTAATTCCTCGGAGATACCCGTTAATATCAAGCTACCATTGGATGTTAGGATAACGTTTTTAAATAAAATTTTGATACTTTTTATTTGATTAAAGATTTTTGCAATCTCATGACACCATGCCAATAATACAGGTCGTTGCAGTTTAAACTGTTCATTTTGTTGATTAAAAATCGTTAATAACGTGGAATGAAATTCTTGTGGCTGAGCAAATTCAATAAATGGAAATTTAAGCTTAAGCTGTTCACAATAAGCCATTAGCTTCTGGCTAAAGGGAATAAAGCTTTCTTCAATTTCAGGCTGACAAATTATTAATTGCCCAGCATTTAAGCTGACATCAATAATATCTTCATCATTAACTTGTCGTTGCCAAGCGTCACCTGTTGCCAATTTTTTGAGTGTTGCTTGTGTCAGGAATTCATATGCCATCCGCGCACCTTAATTAAGAATAAAATAATAACTCATACTTTGGTTTGAGTGACATTTAAAATCAAGCTTTAGAAAGAAGAATAAAAAAGTGGCTTTCTTCTGAAAGCCACAGTCACATCAAAGGGGGAGATGTTGAAAGATGGGTCTATCTACAAAGAACTCAATCAAAGTCAAATCGATTACAGAAAATTAGCCGCTTTAAACTTCGCGAGTGCATCAGCTTTTTGTTCTGCTGTCATTGGGCGTAACGGACGACGGGGATCACCCACATCAATGCCATGCAATTGCATTGCCACTTTTCCTGCTGCAACACCACCGTATTCGACTAATACACGAATAATCGCAATCACTTTATCCATGCAAGCAGTAACACCTTCATGATCACCAGTTTTAAATTTTTCAATAATTTCAAGATATAATGGCGCAGCATAATTATATGTACTGCCGACAGCGCTTAATGCACCACAAGCTAATCCTGCAGGAATAAATTCATCAACACCAAATGGAACATCGTACTTTCCGCCATCTACGCGTAAGCAACGCTGGAATTCATACATATCAGGAGAATTAAATTTCATACCAGATAAATTAGGTATTACTTTACCCGCTACTTGTAGGAATTTTTCCATATCAATACTTAAGCCTGACATGGTGGAGTGATAATAGTAAAAACCTTTAGATGGCGCGCTAGCAGCAGCCAAACGACAATATTCAACAAGATCATCAACATTGCCGGGTTTAAAGAAACAAGGGCCAATAACGGATGTTGCTTTAATATCTAAAGTTTCGGCATGGCGGGCAAGTTCTAGCGTATCAGCAATACTTAATGCACCGGTATGAATAATAAGATCAAGCTTGCCCTGACTTGCCTTAACCCAGCGTTCAGCCACTTTCTTACGTTCTTCAACAGAACAATGAATACCTTCGCCTGTTGTTCCTAATACGTAAGCACCTGTCACACCACTTGTAATCAGGTGTTTTGCTATCTCATCAATGACAGGATAATTAACGCTACCATCTGTTGCAAAAGGCGTATGAGGTGCGGCAATCAGTCCAGAGAGTTTGTTCATGATAACTTCCTTTGGAGGTTAATTTCTTTTGTATTAATCTTATGGAGCTTAACTCTATATTAGGGAGCAATACTTCAGAACGCAATAACGAAATGAGCATTAAAGGAAGAGAAAAATGAAAGTGTGATCTTTAGCCAATTTTCACTAAAAACCACACAATAATGTAGAGATAAACTTATGCGGAATGAGTCTGTTTTAGTGCATTCAATGTTCGTAATTTTTGCTCTTTAACCATGTCAGGTTGAGCTTGGACTAATAGTGTATAAAGAAGATCTAATACAAAGAGTTGTGCTGTTTTTGTACCAATAGAGTCACCTTGCAGTTTCCCTTGTCGGTTACCATTAATTAAATGGTGATCAGCATACTCCATAATTTGTGAGCCTAAATTATGCGTCAATGCAATCGTGCTGGCTCCTGCTTCTTTAGCCAATTTAAGTGCATGAACAGTTTCTGGAGAATTGCCTGAGTGGCTAATTCCAATCGCCACATCACCGGGTTTTAATAATGAAGCTTGCATATACATAAAGTGATTATTTGTCACAGCATCAACACGATAACCAATTCGCATCAGTTTATTTTTTAAATCTTCTGCGGTAATTCCTGAAGAGCCAACACCACAAATAAAAATATAGTTTGCAGATAATAAAGCATTTACAGCACCTTGAACTTGCTTCATATCGAGCAGATTCAATGTCTCTGATAGTACGTTATTAATCGTTGCTTGAAGTTTTAAACCAATAGTATGGATATCGTCTTGATGGGTTACTTCTGCATCAAGAATAGGTGACTCGTCATTATCAGAGGTCGCCATTTCAATCGCCAAATCCATTTTAAAATCTTGAAACCCTTTATAACCCAATGTACGGCAAAAGCGCACAACAGTCGCTTCACCCGCTTTTGTCGCTTGTGAAAGTTGAGCAATAGAGAGCTGAGTGACTTCTGTAGGATGGAACAGGATATAGTCTGCAATACGCTGTGATACTCGCGTTAGACTATTTTTCATTGCGCCTAGCGTATCAAGTATTTTACCCGGCTTTAATCGGGTCGTTGCCTGTTCTGTCATGGAGATTATCCTTGGTTGCAGAAGATACACGGGAAAAAAATTCTGCCAACAAGAGTACCAATTCCAACAGGTTAAAAAAAGCCTTGCACATACAATAATGTGATAATAAAAAACGCTTTATTCCTTAATATCATCAGAATACAACTTACTGATACATCAGAAATAAAGCGCTTAATAAAGACCGTAATTGCTAGTCAGTTAATGTGGTGACATCTAGCTTAACAACCACTTTCTTCAGTACATTTACACTCTTTTCAGCCGAAATTCCCGGTTTATGTGGTTCATAAGGCATAAAAACAGCAAACATGTTTGGTGTAAGCGTTAAAGTTTGTTGACCTATTATTGTATCAGTGAGTTGATAATCATCAGTCTCATTATAAGGTGTCACATCTTGAGCTGAACCCTGTATACCAAAATCAATGATCTCTTCGCCACTAAGCAATATTTGAATATCAATATAACGCTGATGCAACTCAGCTCGCTTCTGTTCACGAGGCTGAGTTTCAAACGTCATCACATTCATAAACAGCGTTTCGTCATCAATTTTATAACTACCCGGAGCAAGTGAAGCGGGATCTAGTGCTAATGCTTTTTCCATCGCGTGACGTAACGCGGGATTCATTTCTGGCATTGTAGCCAAATCTGATATGTGTCCAAATATCATAGATTATTCCCTATTAGTTTCCTGATGTTTCGTTCTCATCTAATGAAATTTGTTTTGCTGATGCGAAAAGCGGTGCTGTAACTGTGCCTGCAATAACAACAGACATTGCACCAATCACTCCATAGAAGAAGAAATTGAGATCACTGCCATAACGCGCGGCTAATACTGCAATAATACTGACAATGATCCCAACAATGGCACTACCTGCATTCGCGCGTTTAACAAAAATACCCAGCATAAACAAACCCGTCATTGGGCCACCCATTAAACCAATCAGACTATTAAAGGCATCCCAAATTTCAGATTCATCAGATAAAACTAACCAGATTGCTGCCAAGCTACTGAAGACGCCAGCAACAATAATGACTAACCTTGCGACTTTCATTTTTTGTTCGGCACTGCGCTCAGATTTACTTAAACGAGTATAAATATCAGAGTTAAAACAACTTGAAATACTGTTTAAGCTACTCGAAATACTGGATTGAGCCGCAGCAAAAATAGCGGCAATAATTAATCCTGCAATACCAACGGGCATTTCAGTCACAATAAACAGAGGCAAAATCCCTCCCGTATTAAAGCCTTCAGGTAAGAAATTAGGATTCTGTTTGTAATACACAAACAAGGCAGATCCAATAGCAAAGAAGAAGATAGGAATAATGGCAACTAATTTCGCATTCGTTATCAGTGTACGTTTTGTTTCTTCAATGGAATCTGTCACAATATAACGCTGCACCACATCCTGGCTTGCAGTAAACTGTTGAATATTAGCGAATAAAAAACCGATCATCAAAACAGGGATGGTGCTATCAGTCCAACTCCAACGAAATTGAGTCGTAGGAAAAAATTTATCGGCTTGTGATGTTGCAGTGAAAATTTCACTAATTCCGCCATCAACTTTAAAGCAGATCATAATAAAAATAAGAACTGCACCACCTGAAAGTAATAACCCTTGAATAACGTCTGTCCAAATAACCCCTTCAATTCCGCCCATCCATGTATAAATAATACAAAGCAAGCTAATCAGTACAATTAAGACAACAGGATCGATACCCATAAAAGGACGTAAAGCAAGTACAGTTAAATAAGTAATAATGGCAATCCGACCAATATGGAATAACATAAATGAAAGGCTGGCAAATAAACGACTGCGTACATCAAAACGTGCTTCTAAATATTCATAAGCCGAAGTGATTTTTAATTTTCTAAAGAAAGGAATATAAAAATAAAAAACTAAAGGCAAAATAGCGATAGCCAAGTATTGCCCGATAATAAAAGTCCAATCAGAGGTATAGGCTTTTGCTGGGATCGACATAAAAGTAATGGAACTTAAAGTCGTCGCAAAGACAGAAACTCCTGCCGCCCAACCTGGAACGCGACCTCCTCCACGAAAATAATCATCCGCTGTTTTTTGGCGTTTAGAGAAATAAACACCCACGAGTAACATTGCTGCCAAATAACCAAACAGCACTGCATAGTTAATAAAACCAAAATCATGTAATTGCATTTTTTAGTCCTGCCATATGTAGGGTAAAAGGTAAGTTTTACGACAGTTTTTTTATTGCTCTCTAGCCCAAAGGACAGCGCCCCAGAGCCCGGCATCATGATGATAGTGAGCCGATAATATCGGCACTTGTAATGCAACTGGTTGCTTTATCTGGGCAGCTTGAACGAGTTCGATATATCCCTTAGCTAGCCCGACACTTCCCCCAAGAACAACACAATCAGCATCCGTTGTTGCTTTAATATCGGTCACCAAATTTGCAATGGTGTTTGCTGAACGTTCAATAATTGATTTTGCTTGTGAGTTTCCCTGATGAAAGGCAGCAAAAATCGCTTTTGCATCTTTTCCAGCAAGTTCCTCTGTCGCTTGCGACGCAATTGCACGGCCAGAAGCAATTGCTTCAACACAACCATAGCGACCGCAACCACAAAGTGGACCATGAGGATCAGCAAGCGTGTGACCTAAATGACCTGCAATACCTCTTTTTCCTGTAAAGAGTTGTCCTTGTTGAATTACGCCACCACCCACACCTGTGGATACAGTGATAAATGCCATATCAGAAATAGTTTCACGACGATGATCATACTCAGCCCATGTAGCTGCTTGAGCATCGTTGAGTAGCCAACAAGGCAATCCTGTGAGTGCAAAGAGTGTTTCTTTTAAAGGAAAATCTTTTAGCCCACCTAAATTATCAGGATTTAATGCGGTCAAAATGCCATTACAAATAATTCCTGTTGATGCAACAGCAACACTATCTGCATAGCTTTTTAGTGGTGTAGTAATAGCAACTAAGGCTTCATAAAGTTGCGTTGGTGATGCACTTGCTGGTGTGGCTATCTGAGTATGTTGTGTCAATTCGTTATCTCGACTAATTAGTGCTGCCGAGATTTTTGTTCCTCCAATATCAATGGCTAATGTATTCATTTATCTAACTCCTGCTGCCACTTTAATGCCTGAGTAAACCAATCACAGACATGCTCAAGACGCGTTAATGCAGAACCTACTGTGACAGCCCAAGCACCAGCTTGCATTCCTCTTGCGGCTATCATTGGTGTGTTATAACGCCCTTCAGCAATCACTCGACATCCTTTTTCAGCCAATGCGGTAACCAGCTGCAAATCAGGTAATTTCGGTATTTCGCCACCGGTATAACCCGACATCGTTGAACCAATAAATTCAGTGCCTAACTCTTGGCAATACATGCCTTCATCAAAAGTGGCACAATCTGCCATCGCTAATTTTCCTAGGCGATGAATATGGGCTAATAGCGTTTTCACTGGCACAGGACGTACACGATCAGTACCATCAAAAGCAATAATATCGGCACCCGCTTTAGCCAAGTCATCAACATCACTAAGCCACGGAGTGATCCTCACAGGGCTATCAGGTAAATCTCGCTTCACAATGCCAATAATCGGCACATCAATAAGAGGACGAGTTGCTCTTAAATTATCAATTCCCTCAATACGCACAGCAATTGCTCCTGCATTTACCGCTGCTTGAGCCATTGCAGCAACAATTTCTGGCTTATCCATTGGGCTATTATCAACAGGCTGGCAAGACACAATTAGTCCACCTTTTTGTTGAATATCTTTAGTCATCTTTTCAATTAGCGCCATTTTGAACTCACTGCTCTCTTTTTTTGAAATGTAACTCCAAATTATAGTATTTTACGGAGTTTAATTTCTCAATCAAAAAAACAGTAAATTGTGAAGAAGATCAAACAATAACCAAAATCACACAACTCACTGATAAATAAATAGAATAAAAAACAGAATGATGTTTACACCACTCTGCTTTTTTATTCCGTTTTACTTAAATTAAAAATGGAATTGCAACCCAACTCGATAACGAGTCTGACGATCATCGCTGAGAGGGCTTACAGCCATATTGCCAACTTCAATATAAGGTGTGAAAGTACTGTTGATTTGATAAGAGAGAGCGACGTTATGCTCATAATTGCGTTTTTTATTATCATATTTTATAGCGTCGCTATACATTTGAGTATAATCATATTCCACTTTAAATTTGTTATATTTATAACCGATAAAACCATCAAGGCGATTTGTTTTTTCATCATCAACACCTTGTTTTGTTTTACGGGCATAATCAAAACGATAACGTCCTGCAATATATAAACCATTATCAAAGTTATATTGTGCTTTTAAATAGGGTTTATATATAGAAGTATCTGTTACAGTTTCAAAAATAAGGCCAGGCTGCAATGTAATATGGTTATTTAGTTTATAGTTATAACTTAATCCCATTTCAATCGCATTATTAACAACATCACTAAATAGTTTATCTTTTTCACCATCAACACCACCCGATTTAACGCTAGCATCAATATAAAAACCAACGCCATTTGAAAAAGAGTGAATAAATGCAACTCTATCTTTATTAATTCGAGTAGAGTCTGCATATTCATGACGAAAGTCCAACGTAGTCGCATATAATTGAGATGATATTAATAAAGTACAGCATGACAATAAAAGTTTTTTCTTTTTATTTAGCATAATATTTATCCAAAAGGTGAGATCCCCTGAATTAAACAAGGAGATCTTTATAATTTATTTTAATTTATATGTAGGAAGAGATTATTCAATAATTAATTTTTTATCTTTCATCGTTAAAGTAATAACTGAATTAACAGCTTCACCTTTATTTGTTTCACCTCCAATTAAATAAAGTGAATTATTATGTGAGATAGTGACACCATAACCAAGAGGAAGAGGTAATTCACCAATGACTTTCCATTGATTATTAATAAAACCATAAATTTCTTTATGCCATGTCTTTTCTAATCCTTGATGCGCAAAATAATGTTGCTGTGCATATTTTTCCTGTGCGCCCGGAAAATTAGCCCCACCAGCAACAAGTAAAGTATGCATACTATAACCTGTAAACGCACCAGCTAAGCCATCTTGCCGTTGATTAGATATAGGGGCGGGTAGTTTCTGAGCAACAGAATCCCATTGTAATTGATTATTTTTTAATGTGGCAGTTTGTACTTCACTGGTACGTAATCCAGGTTTTATTTCACCATTGATTAAAGTGATTTTATTGCCATCATAAGCTAATGCAGAACCTGCTGTTCCATTAAATGGTATAACACCTAATAATCGCCATTGATTATTTTCAGCATTATATTCCATTACATTTCGATTAAAAAAATAGCCCTCTACTGGCTTATTAAAATAATCACTAATGACTTTTTTATTTTCAATTTCATTCGATTTAGTTCGATTTAAATCCACGAAATAACCGTCAAATATTTGTTGATTAACACCACCAAGAATAATGGCGTGATCATTGTTAATGTTAATCCCTGTGTGCCCCACTAATCCATAAGGCGCTCGTGTATTGACCTTTTCCCATTTATTTTCTTTTGGTAAATAGCGATAAACATCCGTAAGCGCACTAATTGTTGCGCTATTTTCATTTTCTTTACCTGCTCCACCAAAAATATAAATATCGTTATTTAACTCTAGTGCAATAGCTTGCTCTCTTTGTGTTCCAGGAAAGTCTGCCATTTTTTCCCATTGTTTTATCGAATTATTGAGATCAAGCTTGTACCATGATTTCCCCGCTGTACCTAAACCAGCATAAATAACATTTTCGCTGATTGTTCCAGCCCCACTTTTAAATGTTACGGGTAAATTAGGGAGTTTTTCTGCAAAACTAGCAGACGTGAATATTGTCGTCACTAGCATTACAGAAAGACAGGAGTAAGATATTTTCTTTATTCTGTTCATACTTATTAGCTCTTATTATTGTCATCAAGTAGGGTATTTTTCTTGTATCTTAAATATCACTCCAATATATAATTATTTTCGGAGTTAAACTTCAAATCGATCTTTTCTGAATTGTGAAGGCGATCAAAATGTCTATTTTTTAATCTCATATTTTTACAGCTTTCTTTAAACTAAATTTAGGAATAAAAATCTGACAATGAAATGAAAAATAGTCACAACAAATTATTATTGAGATTTTATGCAGAATATAATTTTACTTCTTTTGCAGTAAAAAAATTTTATGACACAGGTAAAAATGGAGTTTTATTTCAAGTGCCTTTTTAATCGATTTAATGCTTATTTTTACCTTGTGTGTTAATTAAAAAACGAGTTATGTAACATGATGGAGTGGTGAGTTGATCACCTGAATATAAATAAGGTGTACCCATATCTTCAATATCAGTACAAGGCCATTGAATATGCGCTAAACCTGCCAATTTTTCATAAGTGACACCAAAAATAGCGGACATATTCCATAACTTATTACGACCTTCAACTATTGGCATCAGAAAAACATTTAGAAATAAAAATTAACACTGAATTCTAATAAAATTTCTTTCTTTAGTTTGAATTTATGATATAAATAATAAATACGCATTTTGAAAAACAATATTTCATATTGCATTGCGATCATATCCATTTCAATAAAGAGCAAAAAGATGAACATGAATACCGATAACCGACTTTTAGGCCTAAACCTACTACTCCTTCGTTAGGTGGCCAAGCACGTTCATTTTTTTGCAAAAGCCACCAGTAAGGTGGCTTTTTTGTCTGTAGCCTTCTGGTGGAGCTGTTTTTAGGGGAGTTCTATGATGTATAGTTTCACCACAAGGATTAAAAGTTACAGTCACTTACCAACAACCTATTGTTTGGCAATCACCTCCATAACACACATGATTAAACAGGGGGAAAAATGAGCCAACAATGGACATCACGAATCGGCCATATCTTAGCAGCCGCAGGCTCTGCAATCGGTATTGGCGCAATCTGGAAGTTTTCTTATGTTGCCGCCAGTAATGGGGGAGGCGCATTCTTAATCGTCTTCTTATTATTCAGTTTTATTATCGGGCTTGCGGTATTACTGGCTGAGAATATCTTAGGTAGCAGCACTCACGCTGAAGCCGTTAATGCCTTTAAGAAAATGATGGGACGCAATTGGGTCATCATTGGCGTTATTGGTGTATTCAGTTCATGGTGTATTTATAGCTTCTATAGTGTTGTCGGTGGTTGGACAATTGGCTATACCGTTATGGCGGCAACAGGTCAGTTGAATATTACAGATAGCGCTGAATTAACTGGTATTTTTACCCACTTTATTAGTGATCCTTTATGGCCTATTTTGGCTCACCTTGCCTTTGCTGGATTAACCTGTTTTGTGGTTTTAGCTGGTGTACAACGTGGATTAGAAAAAGCCGTCAAAATCATGATGCCAATGTTATTTATCATTATGATTTTATTGATTATTGTTGGTATCAGCTTACCCGGTTCATCTGAAGGCTTAAAATTATTTTTATACCCTGATTTTAGCAAGTTAACCCCTCAAGGCGTATTAGATGCGTTAGGGTTAGCCTTCTTTTCACTGTCTATCGGTTTAGGTATTCACATCACTTATAGTGCTTATTTAGCGGATAACAAAGGTATCGCTAATTCCAGCATGTGGGTGGTTATTTTGTCCTGTATGGTGTGCGTACTTGCTGGATTAATGATTTTTCCTGCTTTATCTGCCGCAGGTTTAGAGCCTAATGCTGGCCCTGGCTTAACCTTTATGACGATGCCGGTTTATTTTGCTCACTTACCCGGTGGCAATATATTAGCTGTGACGTTCTTTATCCTGTTATTAATGGCGGCATTAACCTCTGCAATTTCATTACTTGAGCATATCGTCGCTTATGTGCAGATGCGTTTTCAGTGGACTCGTCGTCGTGCAGGATTAGTGGTTACCGCCTCTATTATGTTGATGGGTATTCCAGTTTCATTATCTTTCGGACCGATGAGTGATGTGACACTGGGGGGGAAAACAGTCTTTGATTTGTTGGATTACCTGACTTCTAATATTTTGATGCCACTGTTTGGTATTGCAATGTGTTTAATCTTTGGTTGGTCACGTAGAGCGAATGCATTTATTCCTGAAAATATCACGGGATTAAAACGTCAAAGCTTATTATTGGTGTGGCGTTATATTGGTCCAATCTGTATCGGTATTATTTTAGTTCATGGTTTAATTGGCTAACTATCAACGAAAAAGAGCTACTCAAATGAGTAGCTCTTGACTTAACTGATAATGATTTTTTATGGATACTTGATAGTTTTTACTATTTATTTATAACTTTGTTTAATTTCTTGAGAAATCGCTAACCCACGTTTTGCTTCTTTTTCAGCAAGCTCAACAGATAAACCGATATAAGAGCGAGGATCTAGCATTGCTTTAATTTCATCCGCATTAAAGGTAGCGCTAATGATCTCATTCTTCATTAGGTTAGTGTAAAAATCCTCACCATCTGCTGCTGTTTTAATGGCTTCTTCATATAACAGTGAATGCGCTTTATCTTTACCTAATTTTTCTGCCATTTTCATCATAACGTATTCGGTATTATCTAATCCCTTATTTCTCATCACGTTATGTAGCATTCTCTCTTCATGAGGAACAATGGTTCTTGAAAGCTCTTCCGTTCTTAACAAAACTTCTGTTGTTAATTCTAATGCTTCTTCAATTAAGCCATCGAATAACATATAAGAACTGCTGTCACCTTCATAAGGTCTTACCGCAGAGTACATTCCCACATTTGGTAACGAGTACAATTTCTGAGAGTTAGCAATAATACCTTTCGCTAATTTTGGATTAATTTTATGAGGCATCGTGCTACTACCCACAGTGCCTTTGGTAAATCCTTCAGAAACTTCAGCAATTTCTTCTAATGTAGTGCTATAAACTTCTTCACCAATTTTATGGCAGATATTAGCCATCAGTGCCAAGTTCATCATGTACTCTAATTTGTGTGTACTTAGGTTACGTGATGGTACTTCCATTGCCTGCATACCCACCAATTCAGCAACGCGTTTTTGTACTTTCATTCCCACTTCAGGCATTGAGTTAAAAGCACCTACAGCGCCACCCATCATAATGGTGAATACACGCTTCTCACACTCTTTCATGCGCTGATAGCAGTCAATAAAATCGCTGATCCACACTGACACTTTATACCCGTAAGTGATAGGAATAGCATGACGACCGTGCGTTCTACCCGCCATTACCATATGTTTTGTTTTTTCAGCGAGGTTTGATAAGTTTTCAATAATTTCGCTTAACAACAACATAAATTTGTTATGTACGGTTTTCATCATATACAGCTGTGAGCTTTGCTGTATATTTTGTGTGGTAATGCCGTAGTGCACATATTTACCACTCTCTTCAGAGCATGCATTCACTAGTACTTTTAAGAAAGGCACAAAGCCATGACCGATTTTTTGATAAATACGGTTCATCTCTTCAAAATCAATATTCTCTATAATCGCCTTTTCTTTAATTTCATCTGCGGCAGACTGTGGAATAAAACCATATTCAGCTTGTGCTTGCGCTAACATTGCTTCAAACATCAACCAAGTTGAATATTTAGCTTCATTGGACAGCAGCTTTTTTATACCGCGATCGTCGATTGTTTTACTTTTAGAATCGTATAACGCTCTCATCATGTATCCTTTTATTTCTTCATTGCTTCATCAACAGCATTGCGAACAAATTCGACTTTAGGGCCATAAACGACATGGACATGGTTTGCTGCCGGAAAGAAGAATGCTGTACATCCAGACTCCAACATTAATTCTTTATCTATTTGATTAACTTCATTAATATCAATACGTAGCCGTGTAATACAGTTATCAACATTACGAATATTTTGTTTGCCACCTAACGCCTGAATAAGAATGTCTGCAATTTCGCCATAACGTTTTTCTTTGATTAGCGTATTTTTCATATTGCTTGATTCTTCTCTACCTGGCGTTTTGATATCAAATTTGACGATAGCCCAGTAGAAAATGAAGTAAGTCACAACCGCAAGTGCGCTACCAATCAACACTAAGAAGATCCAGTTAGTGTGTTCGTACAGCAAACCAAAGATAGTGAAATCAAAGACGGTGCCTCGGATATAACCAATTGCAACACCAGCAAAAGAGAGCAGAACTGCGCCAATACCTACGATAATCGCGTAAATTAAATAGAGTAACGGTGCGATAAAGACGAAGGTAAATTCAAGCGGTTCGGTAACGTTACCTAACATGGCAGTTAAGACCATCGTCACCAACATCGATTTAACTTCAGCGCGGTTCTCTTTTTTCGAGGTTTTATAAATTGCTAATGCAATCGCAGGGAATAAGAACAACGTAACCAACATTTGTTGCTGAGCCATAAAACGCGTCAAGCTTGGCATCATTGCCCAATATTCACTACTTGGCCCTTGGTTAAATAACACTTCTGTCATTGCTGGAACAACGCCCACATAGGTTTGGCCGTCAATCACATAAGAACCACCAGCTTCAGTAAATCTAAACAGAACGTTCCAGACATGGTGTAAACCAAATGGAATAAATAGACGCTCACCACCTGCGGTAAAGAAAGGTCCGACAGGACTTAAGAAGACAGCCGAGAGCTTAGTTAAGCCCATGACTAATACTTCCCAAATAAATGGCAGTAATGCACCTACGCCAATCATTAATCCGACCATAATAATGGCGACAGATTTTTTTCCTGAGAAGAAGGCAAATGCGGTCGGTAATTCAAGGTTATAGAATTTATCGGTAGCCCATGCAGCGATTAATCCGGTGATAATCCCCCCTGCGGCACTGATGTTCATAGTTTGTATACCAAGCACCTTGATTTGCCCCACCTGTGTCATAATCGCAGGATCAGCAAGTTTTCCAGTCAATACCAACCAGATATTGATTGTACTTATCAAGGTTAAATAACCCACCACAGAGGCAAAGACCGCTATCCCCTTATCTTTGTGGCTCATACCATATGCCACACCCATTGCAAATAAGAGTGGGATATTGTCAAACACAACGCCCGCAATAGAACGGATACTCACTAATAAAGCATTGACTGTTTCATTTCCTAAAAAAGGAAAGCGTGCAATCATATAAGACTGAACTAAAGCACCACTGATCCCCAAGATCATACCGATAGGTGCCAATACGCCGATTGGTAGAAGTAGGGTTCTACCAAAGCGCTGAATAGATTCGCTGAACTTTTTCCTGGCCATATTTGTTTCCTTATGACTTCTCGAATATAAAAGAATTACCGAGGTACTCTAGCTTAGGGATTATAGGAAATGAATGACGTGGCGGTTTTAAATATTATCTCAGGTCACAACTTATGACTTAGGTCTTTTTTTAATTATCAACTTAATCAATAACAGTGAATAAATAATTTTACTCTATTAAATAATATTTATTTTAGAACTTAGAAGTAAGATTGAAAAGAAAGACTATTTTAGAATAAATGATAATTATTCTAACGGAATAGATTAATACTATTCACGCTTTAATAATTAAAAGAGGAGCTAATAAATCAGATAGATGATGTTATCTTTTTTTAAAGTAGATTTTCCAGCTCGTTAATCAATAAATCTACCAGCATAAAAAAACCAATACGTGATTTGGTATCGTCTTTTTTTGTATCATGATTATCCGCAAAACAAAATAGCGCATGTGTTGCGTAACTGGTTAATTCATTAGTATTAAATGCTGTCATGCTAATGATATTGGCATCTTTTAACTGAACGATTTTTGCTGTCTCGATGATTTTCTTGGTGCCACCAGAAAGAGAAATGAAAATAACGGTGTCGTCTTCATTAACAAGACGCGTAAACGAATCAGATAAATTGTAATCATTAATAAAAAAGCAATGTAGACCTAATGCAAACAATAGGTGTTCAAGGTAATACCCTACGGCTTTACTGGTGCCTCTTGCAACAATAAAAATATTCCTAGAATGGCGTAAAGTTTTTGCACACTCCTGAATTTGTGCTTCATTAATTAAGGTAAATGTTTTATTAATGTTTTTTTCTAACTGTTTTTTATAAGATGCCGCACTCGTCTTTTCAACCTTATTTCTGGTCAAAATATAATTATTAATTTGGAATTTAAGCTCTTTAAATCCACTAAACCCTAATTTTTGCGATAAATTAATGATCACCGTTTTTGATACAAAGGTTTTGGCAACTAAATCATTAATATTTAAATATGGAATATCCGCAATATTATCGGTGAGATATTTTAATACTTTTTTTTCGCTGATCGTTAAATTGTCATAATTTTTTAAAAAATCCAGCATATCTCACCCAATAAATTAATCTAACGCATTCTATGAAAACAGCAAACATCAAAAAAGCAGCTCTGTTCTTTCTGCGAGTTTATGTGAAATAAAGTACATTACGAGTATACGTCAAATCATACAGTTATGTAGGCTCAGAGTGATATTTTGTGAATTAGGATAATATTGAGCCCACTTTTTAATGAGCCCAATACGTGTTATTCATTACCCCAGCGATTTAGAAATTCAGCGATATCATCAATGCGTTTTTTATCAATACCCGCTTCTTTTGCCATCTCTTGTTGTGCCGATTCACTAATTTCTTCGTTATTTGTGAGTCGAGTGAGTAACAACTGAAAATAAAGTGCTAGCGCATCTTCTTCAGCTTGAGCGACAGGCTTTGCGGATTCCATCGCATACTCTTCTACCATGTCATAATATTTAAAATGAATGTCATTGTTCATAAGTTATTCCCAAGAATTAACGTTTATACTCGCCATATTCAAATGAGTAAGAGTATATCTCTACATTCGCCTGATAACCTAAAATTCGCTATCATCCACTTTCTTCTTTTTTGCGGATAAGCTGATGTCTACGATTATCGATACTTTTATCGCCCCACCTTGCCATGATGAAATCGAGATCCTTTATCAAGACGAGCACTTAGTTATTATTAACAAACCAACCGGACTATTGAGCTTATCGGGAAAAAATCCACAAAATATCGATTCGGTGCATTATCGATTAGTGAAGCTATTTCCAGGATGTACGCTTGTTCATCGGCTTGATTTTGGCACATCTGGATTGATGATTGTGGCACGCAATAAAGCAATCAATGCGCTTTTATGTCAGCAATTTAGCCAGCGCAATATAACCAAAATATACAACGCACTACTATGTGGTCATTTGAAAAAGAATGAAGGGGTGATTGATGCACCAATTGCAAAAGATCCCGCTCTATTCCCACGCATGTCGATTTGCCCTATTAATGGTAAACCTGCACGCTCTGGTTATCACGTTATTGAGCGTTTTTATCATACATTAGAAGATGGAACATTATTGCCTTTAACACGCGTACAATTTACCCCTGAAACAGGAAGAACGCATCAACTTCGTATTCACAGCCAGTTTATAGGGCATTCTATTTTAGGTTGTGATTTATATGGTGGATGCGACGGAGGTTTAATTGAAAAAAGGGAAGGAACTGAACGGACTCCGCGACTTATGCTTCATGCAAGTGAACTTCATTTTGTTCACCCTATTAGCCAAACACCAATAAAAGCGCGTTGCGAAAGCCCGTTTTAAATGTCGATATTTACAGTTTGAGCGCTTTTACTGTTTCATCGATATCGAGTTCATCTTCAGTAAAAACTATCTCTGTTCCATGCATTGTCATGATCGCCAGTTTTCTCAAAGTACGCATATTATTAGCACCATCCGCTGATTTTGGTCTGATGCTATTCATTAAAGTCCCGACAGAAAGTACCGTGTTTTCTTTATCGATATGCGTATCTGCGGATACTTCCTCACTATAAATTCGAAATGATTTAATAGATGTTAGCTTAATTCGCTCACCTGCAATATAAACGTATTTGCTGTCTGGGATCACTTTAACCGCATACGCAGACAGCCCTTTGGTATTGGTGGTCGGCTCAAAAGTGACATTTGCATCTGTCTTTATCAAAGCAGGGTTGGCAACTTTAATCACATGAAAATAACGGTTATCCCCGTTTTCATCTTTAATAAATCCAAAACCTTTATCTTCAAACCACTTTGTGATTATTCCGTTCATTGCCATTATTATCGCCTACTTAATCGTTTATCTACAAAAATTTGCTGATGCAGTATAAAGCACAATGCTTATACAGACTATGCCTGTGAGCGAATATGCTACGTTGCTTACTACCACATCAAATCATCTGGAATTTTAAAATCAGCATAAGGATCGTCTTCATCTTGTTCTGTCTCGCTAAGCGCGTTATTTAACAAGATACAGTCCACATCTCTTTGTGTAATTTTATCCGCAACACTGGCTGGAATAATCGCGTATTCCGTTTTATCTGCACTATCCAGACGAGCAATAGCAAGACGCCCACTAATTAATTGGGATTGCGTTAGTTTATCCACTACGATGTTTTTAATCACATTATTGTCAGTGAAATTAAAATCAATATCACCTTTTGCTGGTGTAATTCTATTCATCTCAATAAGTTGCTTAACTTGCGCTTTATATTCTTTAGATAAAGTTGCTTGTTTTTGTTGTTCACTAAGCAGTCTATCGCGCTCAAGTTGGGCTTTTTTATTTTCTTCTACGGCTTCTCTTGCTTCTCGCGCTTGAACGCGTGATTTTTTTGCCGTTCTTTGGACTTTTGCCATTTTTTTACTGGTCACAAGCCCTGCTTTTAACATTTGCTCTTGTAAGGTAAGTTTTGCCATTTTTATGCCTAAATCTGCTCAATCATTTTTGAAATTATACCTGTAATTTCCAAGAGTGCATCAGATTGTAAGATTGGTCGTTTATTAGAAAAATAGGACTAGTGCGATTTGAACCTACCTGTGTATTTAGAGTATATTGGAAAAACTATCGCCAAACCTTCTCTTATAACAGGTAATACTAACAATGGCTCTGATCCCCAAAAACTATGCACGGTTAGAAAGTGGTTACCGTGAAAAAGCACTGAAAATCTATCCGTGGGTATGTGGACGTTGTGCTCGTGAGTTTGTCTACTCGAACTTACGTGAACTAACCGTTCATCATATTGATCACGACCATACCAATAACCCAGAAGATGGTAGTAACTGGGAGTTATTGTGTCTGTTTTGCCATGATCACGAACATTCAAAATATACAGAAGCAGACCAATACGGCACAACTGTTGTCGCAGGTGAAGATGCGCAAGATGATGTCGGTGCAGCAACCTATAATCCTTTTGCTGATTTAAAGTCGATGCTCAATAAGAAAAAATAGTATTATTAACATCTGCAAATAATATAAAAATAACACTGTAATTTAGTGAATATAATAAAAATAGTAAGGCTTCTCTTTTTACTGATTTATTTCAGTAAGCCTTTCTATACTCTACCTCTCAACTTTTTATCCATATTTAAATTATCATAATGAAGTTTTTAATACTCTTTTAATGACAAAAAATAATTAGCAAATTAAATTCATTTAAATAACCAGATAACCAATACTATTAAAGAGTTCTTTTCATTAGAAAACACAATCAATCTATTAAATAGAAAACCAATCACCCCACATCAAAAAAACCTTTGTTTTCTTTATATTAATTGGATCACATCTCAATATTTCTATATGACTTCTTAAATAAATTATTAATAAACAATAAGCGCAATTAATCATAAATACCATAAAAGAAAACTATTTAAATAGTTTATTAACTTATAAAAAAACAATAAGATAAATTTAAACTTATTAGCAATATAATAAATCTCAAAATTTCAAATCAATACAAAATTACCTTGATTTCTTCATACTAACTTGGCTAAATTAAAACCAAGGCAAATCTAATTAAGTTATTATTTTAAATATTCATGGCATTACTTCTTATATATATTAGCGATAAATAGCATCGCCATTTTATTACTGCGTGATATATAAAACCATTGACTAACAATTAGCATTATTAGGAAGTTATTCAAACAATGAATAAACATCATTATATAAAATGGGGATTGTTCTCTTTTTATTTTTTATCTATTCCGTTAATTGCAGTACCATATACTTCCCCTATACCGGCAGAACAAGCCGTGTCGATTGATGATCGAGAACAACAACGCCAAAAAGAGCGAGGGCGTATTTTACAACAACAAAATAGACCTGATATTGATACTCGTCTTTCTCACTCAGATATCGAACTTCCTGACTACCCTATTAATGAAAAACCCTGTTTTTGGATTAATACCTTTACGCTTGAGGGCGAAGCTTCTCGTGATTTTCAATGGACACTAAAAGCGGTAGATGACGCTAAAGATCATTGCCTTGGTGGACAGGGTGTTTTGTTAGTCGTGAACAAAATTCAAAATGAAATATTATCAAAAGGCTATGTCACCACACGAGTTATGGTACAAGAACAAGATCTTACACAAGGTCATTTAACGCTCACACTACAACCCGGTCGAATTCATGAGATCCGTTTTGATGATAATGTCTCTTGGCGTGCTCGTTTATGGAATGCGATCCCCACATCATCAGGCAATATTCTTAACTTACGTGATATTGAACAAGGGCTGGAAAATTTTAAACGGGTACCGAATGTCACAGCAAACATTCAAATCGTCCCCGGCAAAGAAGATGCCACCAGTGATTTAGTTGTGAGTTGGCAAGAACAGCGCCCTATACGGCTAAGTTTGGGGTTAGATGATAGCGGTTCAAAAAGCACTGGGCGTTATTTAGGTTCGGCGACATTGGCCATTGATGCACCTTTCTCTCAAAACGACCTATTTTATGCCAATGTGGGTAAAGATTACTTTGATAATGGCCCATTTGGTAATCGTTCTTACACCTTTAACTATTTTATTCCTGTTGGAAACTGGGGCTTTGCCGCTAACTACAACCATTATACGTATCATCAAAACATTCCTAATGCGAATGAGATATTGCGCTACAGCGGTGAAAGCGACAATACCCAATTTACCGTATCCCGATTGCTATTTCGTAATCAGTTTCATAAAACCACACTCAATATGCGGGTCTATCGCAAGCATTCTACCAATGCGGTCAATGGGATTGATATTGACCAACAACACCGCCGAACCGCAGGGTGGGAAATCGGTTTTAACCAGCGGAGTTATTTCGGTAATGCCACCTTAGATGCCAACCTCAATTGGCGCCGTGGTACGGGGGCATTTGGTGCTCTACGTGCCCCCGAAGAAGACACTCACAGTGGGAGTGCCAGAACCGGACTTTTTTTAGGTAATATCGGTTTTAATCAGCCTTTTTCTTTGGGTAAGCAGCCTTGGCGCTGGAACACCTCGCTACGTGGTCAATGGAGTCAACATGCCTTAACTCCACAAGACAGAATGGCAATCGGTGGACGTTATACCGTGCGCGGTTTTGATGGCGAGCAAAACCTATCTGGTGAAAAAGCCCTGCTTTGGCGCAATGACATTGCGTGGAACCTGTTTTCTCAAGGACAAGAGCTCTATTTAGGTATCGACTATGGTCGTGTTGAAGGACAAAACACACGCTACCTCGTGGGACACCAATTAGCGGGTACAGCATTGGGTTTACGCGGCTCACTATGGTCTCGAATAAGTTATGACGTTTTTGTGGGTACACCACTTTATAAACCCGAAGGTTTCCATACTTCAGGTGCGACCGCTGGTTTTAATCTTAATGTAGAGATTTAGTCTTTCTGTGGCAGTTATTCCCTTGGTTTAACTAATCCTTTCTCTTTTTTTGGATTGTTGATTTTAAAGGTATTATTTATGAATAAGCATTGTTATCGCCTTATCTTTAGTCGTACCCATGGGGAATTACGTGTTGTTTCAGAATTAACCAAAAGTTGTAGTACTGAAGCAGGACAAACAAGAGGCTCCCAAGGTACTCGGATATGGGTCACACTTCGGCGTAGCGCTTTTTTACTTTGGTTGGCGTTAGGTTCTCCTTACGTATTGGCTAATGGTATTGTTGCTGATAACAACGCGCCACAAAATCAACGACCAGAAGTCATTAATACTCAAAATGGTTTACCACAGGTTAATATTAGTGCGCCTAATGAGGCGGGAATTTCTCATAACCAATACAAACAATTCGATGTCGATCAACGCGGTGCTATTTTAAATAACTCAGCGGTCATGACTTCAACACAGACCGCAGGCATGATCCAAGGTAACGCCAATCTTGATCCGAACAAAGCGCCAGCTCGCGTTATTTTAAATGAAGTCAACAGTAATAATCCAAGCCAATTGAAAGGGTTTATTGAAGTTGCTGGTGGGAAAGCACAAGTGATTATTGCTAACCCTTCGGGCATTATTTGTAATGGGTGCGGCACGATCAATGCGGGTCGAATGACGCTAACAACGGGTAAACCTCAACTTAATCCTGATGGAAGTTTAGCGGGATATCGTGTTGAAAATGGCGTTATTCATGTTGAAGGTGGTGGGTTAAATGGAGATAGTCGCCATGATACACAATACGTTGATCTGCTCGCCCAAGCGGTAAAAATCAATGCAGGCGTGTGGGCAAAAGAAAAAATTGAAGTTGTCGCAGGGCGTAATCAAGTCGATACGCAAAACAATGCCACGGCACTTGAACAAAAAGAGAAGACTGCAAAACCGGAATTTGCCATTGATATGGGACAAATGGGGGGAATGTACAGTGGTCAAATTAAAATGGTGGGCACTGAACAGGGCGTTGGTGTACGTAATCAAGGTGGTCATCTACAAGCCAATAAAACCTTAACGGTGACAAGCCAAGGGCAACTCGTTTGGCAGTCAACAAAAACGCAAGAAGCAGTGACACAAGCAGGTGGCGATATTAACCTGATTGCCAAAGAAGATCTTATTCATCAAGGTAAACTTCATAGTGGCGGTCAGTTACGTGTAGAAAGTCAAGACGGTGCGTTGAAGCAATCAGGCACATTAGCCGCAACAAAAGACGTGACTTTAATTGCCCAAAAAGAGATCCAAACACAAGGAAATTTACTGGCGGGCAGTGATCTTAATAGCCAAATCATCCAAGACGCAAATCTCACTTTAAACAGCCAAAATAATATTCGCGCTCAAGGTAATTTACTGAATAAAAAAGCGATTAATATTACGGCAAAACAGGTCGATTTAAGCCAAAGCCAAATTGCTACTTCAACGTTAGCGATAAAAGCAACACAAGGTGATGCTCGTTTAGACAATGCACGAGTTGATACCCATAAAGTTGATGTTATCGCAACGGGGAATATTTCTTCTCAACAAGCCAAAATAAAAGCCCAATCTTGGGATATCGATGGGAATCATCTTTTCAACCAAAAAGGTATTTGGACACAAACAGGAAAAAGTGAAAGTCGTTTTGCATTAAAAGGCCTATTTAATAATACGAAAGGCAGTGTTGAAGCTTATCAATTATCCCTTAATGGCCAAGACTTAAATAATACCGATGGGCGTTTAGTGATGTTAAATAACTCGCAACAACATTGGCAATTTAATCAATCGATAAATAATCAACGTGGCGAGTTAGGGAATAATGGGAATTTACAGCTTGATACTCAACATCTTAATAGTGAGTCAGGGAGTATTAAAAGCCCAACGCAATTAATAATAACAGCAAAATCAGGGATTAATAATCAAAAAGGTCAGCTTCTTTCTGGTGAACAGCTTATTTTAAATACGGACAATTCTCTTAATAATCAATCCGGAAAAATAAACAGTAACCAAATTGACATTAAGACGTCTTTATTCAATAACACGCAAGGACAGCTAGTTGGTCAAGATACTTTAACGCTTTCTACCCAAAAGACATTAACCAATACTCAAGGTTTTATTGGTGCGGGTAAAGCATTAACGTTGTCTGCACAAAGTGATTTAAATAATCAAGCAGGCATTGTGCAAAGCGAATCTCTATTTAACCTTGTTGCCAACCATATTGATAATCAAGAAGGACAATTACTTTCTGGTCATCAAATGAAGGTGAAAGCAGCTTCATTAAGCTCATCGAAAGGTAATATCAGTGCAAAAGAGATTGATCTTAATGCAAATACGGTCAGTAATGTTGCGGGAAAAATTATTGGTCAAGATAGGTTAACGCTCACAACGCATCAATTGCTCGATAATACACAAGGTACATTATTAACAAATAAAGCTTTGGTGCTTTTAAATGAAAATAACCTTATCAATGATAATGGTCTGATACAAAGTGGCGAAATTACGAAGATTGATGCTCAAAATATTAGCAATAATCAAGGTAAGCTTCTTGCTGGTCAACAGATAACATTAACCACTCCAAAAAACCTCGATAACCAAAAAGGTGAAATCAGCGCCAAATCGTTAGCCGTCACCACCGATCAGTTAACAAACCAACAAGGTAAATTGGTTGCCACAGACAATCTCGACCTTATTGCTCACCAATCTCTTAATAATACTCACGGTTTATTGGAAGCAGGGAAAACACTAAAGATAACCACCGCAGGACGTTGGAATAATCAAGAAGGGATCACCCAAGCAGGGCATCAAATTATTGCCAGTGCTGATACCATTGATAATACCCAAGGGCAGTTACAATCAGGGGATAAACTTACCTTCAAGACGACTCATGATGTCATCAATACATTAGGTAAAATAACCGCACAACACCTTTTACAGTGGCAAGGTCACGATAATAGCCAATTTAATAATAATAACGGGTTACTGCAAAGTAATGGCACGCTAACGTTAGAAGGCGGGGCACTGAGCAATCAACAGCAAGGCAATATCTTTAGCCAAAAGGCGCTACAGTTAGTGCTAAAAGGTGATTTACTTAATCAACATGGCAAAATCACGAGTAATGAAAATAGTGTGATTAAAGCGAATAATCTTATCAATACACAAGGTGAGATAAATTCCCTTAATACACTCAATATTGATTTATTAGAGCAACTGGATAATCGCCAAGGTCGCCTGTTTAGTCAATCATCACAACACTTACAAGCCACGGATATTCTCAATACCAAAGGTTGGATGGGCAGTTTAGACACATGGTTTGCAAAAGCATCAGCCTTTAATAACCAAACGGGACAAATACAGAGCCAAAAAGAGGCCTCTTTAGTTGCTAATACCTTTGATAATACAAATGGATTGCTTCAATCTAGCGATAGCGCTCAATTACGTATTGCTAAGAGTATAAACAATACCCAAGGTAAAATTAGTGCACAGAATACAGTTGATGCACAAGGTACACAGCCTAACGGTGCTATTGAAACGGTTAACAATATTGCTGGTCAATGGTTAGCAGGCAACAGACTCAATTTACATGTACTCAATCTCGATAATTCACAGCATGGCTTGTTATATAGCCAACAGCATACACAGTTAGCGGTGGATAATGCCCTGAATAATCGTCAAGGAAAAATTCAAAGCGAAGATAATCTCGCCTTAACTGCCAAAACGCTATACAACCAATCAGGTTCAATTGATGGTCAGCAAGGGGTAACGCTGACGCTAGCGGATTTACTCGATAACTCACAGGGTAAAATAAGAAGTAATCAACACCAATCCATTTATGGCTCTAGAATTCAAAACCATCAAGGTCATATCAGTAGCCAAGGTGAATTAACGGTTAATGGTGCACAGCTTGATAATACGCAAGGTATGCTGATTAGCCAGAAAAACAGCCATTACGATATTGAACACATTAATAATAATGCAGGAAAAATACACAGTGGCCAGTCATTAACACTGACTGCAACTGATCTTCAAAATCAGCAAGGCCAGCTCGTTTCAACACAGGCGTTAAAGGTTAATACCGCTCAATTAGATAATCATAATAACGGTATTTTAAGTAGCCAAGATGCCCTTAATATCACCACAAACACGCTAAATAATCGCGATAATGGCTTAATTTGGGGTACCACCCAAAATGTGATTTCAGCAAAAAATATTGATAACACCCAAGGGCGCCTACAAAGTAATGGATTGTTATCCTTAAATTCTCTCTCTTTATTGAATAACCAAAAAGGGCATATTTTAGCTAATGGGGCGATTGCAATAAATGCGAAAGACGCCCCTATTGCCTCAACCTTAATGTTATTGAATCAGCGTGGCGTTATTCAAAGTGGTGATAAACTCACACTTAATACTCAGACTTTCAATAACCAAGGTGGCACGTTACAAAGCGAAAAAGCTTTAACGCTTACCGCAAAACAGGATTATACCCGACGTGATGGAGATATTTTAAAGAGCAATCAATCTGTTTCCCTTTCTATTTCTGGCGTATTTACGAATTTAGCTGACTGGTTATTACCCGCTTCACTGACGATAAAAAGCCAAGATATGATTAACTCGGGCACGTTAGTTAGCCGTGCACTAAATTTCAACACGGGTTTACTGAAAAACCGCGGTCGCCTTGAAGCTGACGATTTTACCTTTAACCTGACAAGCTTGGATAATTCCGCCACTATTATGGGTGATAATGGGGTTATTCACACTCAATTACTGGAAAATAAAAGTAAAAATGCCGTTATTGCAACGACACAATCTCTTGATTTAGCCGCTCGTGACAAGTTGATAAATCATGATGGTGCGTTGATTTATAGCGGCGATAAGTTATCTCTATCCGGTTCATTTATTGAAAATAAAGCTAGCTTTATTGAAGCCGAAGGCGATGTCTCAATTACCGCAGACCAATTGCATAATTTACGTGAAGGACTGGAGATTGAGCGAGAAGCGGAGAAAAGTGATTATCGCTGGCATCGTTATCATTATTTCTGGCGTTCTTATAATTCAAAAGTTATTACAGATCCCACACCTTTTGCGCCTACAACCCAAAAGTTAACGTTTAATGATGATAATGCTGTTCTTAATAATAAATATGGAACATTAACAGCAATAGATGCCTCAGGTAAAAGAGCTCAAGTTCTTGTTAATAATGTAAATGACAATACACCGATAAGCTTATGGGTACATTATGAATCGCTTATTCCTAATAGCGATGGTACCTATAATATGACCTTTTATCAGACGACTGGATTTGAACAGATAAATGGCGTTCCTACACCGTATCATAATACGGTATGGAGAGAATTCTCAGGCGAACCTCGTATTGAACAATGGGATCCAAATATACATGTAAGTAGCTATGATCTAAAACTTATTAGTGATTATAGTAATTTCCGTGAACGCACAGTATCAGGAACAGCAACACGAGATAAATTAATTTCTGAAGGTATTGGCGCTCGTATTCTCTCGGGTGGCAATATGAAGGTGAATATTTCAGAACGACTCTTTAATGATGCCAGCATGATTACTTCAATGGGCGATCAACATATTGAGGGAAACGGTAAAATAGACAATAAAGCCTATTCTGTTAATGAACGCCGCCAAGAGTATATTGTCGATCACTACGATAAGGATACCAAGCACTGGTACCCAAGCTTTAATAATGATGAGACTACAGCATTAGCTACCATTGATAGCATCATTTCAGGCAATGGTAATGTCACAATTAAAGGGGCATCAATCACCAATACTACGGTGAATGCCGCGCAAATTAACACGCTTGAAGCTGCATTAAAAGCCGTTGAAGCAGAGCGCGCAGAATTTGCCCGTAATCCGTTAGCGTTTAATATAAAAGGTGTGGATAAGCAGACCGCCAATACAGAGGTCACAACGGGAAGTAAAAGTGAAATAACCCATTCTGATGCTACATCGCCTTTGGCTCGTCCATTATTACCCTCAGAAATTGCACTGACTGAAAAACAACATTTAGGCAATGTGATCACCGATTTGCCTGATAATGGTCTATTCCGACAAAATATCGCCCCCGATAATCCATTCTTAATTGTGACGGACGAACGTTTTACCAGCCGTACTAAATTTATTAGCAGTGACTATTTACTTGATCGTGTGGGGTACGATCCTGCGCAAGTACCTAAACGATTAGGGGACGGATTCTACGAACAACGTCTTGTGCGTGAGCAAGTATTAAAACTGACGGGGCGCCCCTCACTTTATGAAAGCGATGCCATGGCACAGTATCAATATCTTATGAACAATGGTGTGAAAGTCGCGAGTGATTTCCATTTACGCCCCGGTGTTGCGCTTACACCAGAGCAAATTACGTCATTAGAACAAGATATTGTTTGGTTGGTCAGTGAAACAGTCGATACCGCACAAGGGCCACAAACTGTTTTAGTGCCAAAAGTGTATTTAGCGAATAAAACCTTAAAC
Organism: Proteus sp. G2673; assembly: GCF_009915125.1. Classification (NCBI taxonomy): domain Bacteria; kingdom Pseudomonadati; phylum Pseudomonadota; class Gammaproteobacteria; order Enterobacterales; family Morganellaceae; genus Proteus; species Proteus sp. G2673. Next base: position 49,376 of record NZ_JAABLT010000007.1, on the reverse strand, counting down.
TTATTGAACAGTGGCGCGATTGTAAGTGGCGATCATTTACATCTTTCTGCTGATAGCATCAATAATGCAGGACAACTGCTTGCCAATAAAGGGCTTGAAATTGATGCCAACCAATTTGAACACCAAGGTGGCGATATTCGGGGTGAAAATGTCAATATTCAAGCGGATAGCATTAATTTAAGTACTAATCTGCAAGATGCTCTACGCCAAGCCCGTATCAACGGTACCGATATCACGCTAAAAGGCCACGATATTCAACTGCAAGGGGCAAAACTGGATGCATTAAACGACATTAATCTAAATGCGCGTGATAATCTCACTATCACTACAGCAAAAAGTACCCATTCTAGTGAATTTGATGTGATATCAGGTTCAATGGGTAGTCGGACTGAAAATTTTATAGAAGAACCGGGTGAACACCGCCTTGCTCATCTCAGTGGTGAATGGCAACGAGCACAAGGAAGCGAGTTGAACGCCGGCGGTAACCTTAATCTCACCGCGGTGAAAGATGTCACACTGCAAGGCAGTCAAGTCAAAGCGGATGAACACCTGACCGTAAATGCAGGCGAGAACCTCAATATCCTCGCTGACAGTACCACAACCAAAAGCCACCTTGATGCCAATAGTAAAAGCACCTCCGTGAGCAATACTCGTGAAGAAGAGCGTTTGCAATTAAGTACACTCAGTGGTGATAAAGGCGTCAGCCTAAATGTGGGGCATACCTTGACAGCACAAGGTGCTCAAGTAGATAGCACCGAAGGTAAAACCACCGTTCGAGCTCAAGATGTAGATATCCAATCCGTCACAAAACAGATTGAAGACAGTGACTATCAGCATTCAGGCGGAGGACGTAAAAGTTACAGTCGTCTTGTGGATACCGCCCAAGAAAACGTGGTTGGAAGCACCTTTAGCGGACAGCAAGGTGTTGAAATTACCGCCCGTGAGGGTGATATCAATTTAACAGGTAGCACTTTACACAGTGAAAAAGGGGCTGTTGATTTAAGCGCCACACAAAATATTAATCTCAATACCGCGACAGAAACCCATACGGAGTTTTTAGAAGAACATTCAAAGAGTAAAGGATTTTTAAGTTCTAGTCAGACTCATACTCTCCAAAATGATCATGTGACACGTGAGCAAGGTAGCGTCGTCAGTGGAGAGCAAGTCAATATTCAAGCGGGTAAAGATATTCAAGTTACAGGCTCTTCGGTGGTCGCAGAAAACGATGTCAGCTTAACCGCTGGTAACAATGTCGATATCACCGCTGCGACCGAGACCGACTCGCATTATCTCCTCGAAGAGAAGAAAAAAAGCGGTCTAATGAGTAGTGGTGGCATTGGTTTTAGTGTGGGTAAACAATCCTCCCGCCATGAAGTGGATGAAAAAGGCACCACCCAAAGCCAAAGTGTCAGTACCATTGGCAGCACACAAGGTAATGTCAATATCACCGCAGGTAACAAACTGCATGTGGGTGGCGCTGATCTGATTGCCCAAAAAGACTTAAACCTCACCGGTGATAGCGTCCAAATCGACCCGGGCTATGATGAACGGACTCGCACTGAAACCTTTGAAACCAAACAAAGTGGGTTTAGTGTTGCACTCTCTGGAAGTGCAGGTAGCGCCCTCAATACTGCCGTCAGCACCGCACAACAAGCTCGCAAAGAAAGTGACGGTCGTTTAAGTGCCCTGCAAAACACCAAGGCAGTATTATCCGGTGTCCAAGCCCAGCAAGCGGTTGAGTTAGATGGGCTGAAAACCGATGCAGCCAATGCACACAATCTTGCCAACAACCTCAAACCGGGCGATGAAGACTATCAAAAAGGCGCCACCAATACGGTTGGTGTCAGTGTGTCTTACGGTAGCCAATCGTCGAAAAGCGAAACCCATACCGACAGTCGCCAGTCTCAAGGCAGTACCTTAAATGCCGGACAAAATCTGTCGATTACCGCAACGGGTAAAAATAAAGATACGAACCCAGACAGCGGTAATATCACGGTTGTTGGCAGTGAACTCAAAGCCGGCAAAGACTTATCGCTGTCTGCCACGCAAGATATCAACCTTGTTTCTGCCCAAAATACCGAGCAAACCACCAGCCAAAACCGCAGCAAAGGCGGCAGTATCGGGGTTGGTGTAGGTGTGGGTGAAGGTGGCTATGGGGTCAATGTCTCTGCCTCCGTCAACCAAGGCAAAGGCCATGAAAAAGGCAATGCCCTCACTCACACCGAGACCACGTTAGATGCAGGTAATAAACTCACCTTAAACAGTGGACAAGATACCACCCTCAAAGGTGCTCAAGTCAGTGGCGAACAAGTCACTATCAATGTCGGTCGTGACCTCACTTTACAAAGTGAGCAAGACAGTGACCGCTATGACGCCAAACAGCAAGAGGTCAGCGTCGGTGGCGGTTACACGCTAGGTGGCACACCAAACATCAATATCAGTGCCAGCAAAGACAAGATACACAGTAACTACGACAGTGTGAAAGAACAAACCGGTATTTTTGCCGGCAAAGGTGGTTTTGATGTCAACGTCAAAGACCATACTCAGCTTGACGGTGCGGTGATTGCTTCTACCGCCGACAAAGGCAACAATCACCTTGAAACGGGTACGCTGGGTTGGAAAGATATTGACAACAAAGCCGATTTTACTGCCGAACACACGGGCGGATCGATTGGCACCGGTGGCCCAATTGGTAGCCAACTGGTGACCAATGCCGCGGGCGGGCTACTCTCTAACGCCAATAACAGCGGCCACGCCGAAGGCACCACACAATCAGCGGTCAGTGACGGTAGTGTCATTGTTCGCAATGAAGACAAACAAAAACAGGATATTAACAAGCTAAATCGCGATACCGACCATGCCAATGACGGCAGTATCAACCCTATCTTTGATAAAGAAAAAGAGCAAAATCGCTTAAAACAAGCGCAACTGATTGGCGAAATTGGCAATCAGGCGATGGATATTATTCGCACCGAAGGAAATATTGCGGGTCTGAAAGCGCAGAAAGACCCCGATGCGTTAGCCATTGCCAAAAAACAACTGGAAGCGGCGGGTAAAACACCTACCGAGCAAACCATTAAAGACCAAGCCTACAACAATGCCATGGCACAATATGGCACCGGCAGCGACTTCCAAAAAGCCGCCCAAGCGGTGACTGGATTACTGCAAGGGCTGGCGGGTGATAATTTAGCCGGTGCATTGGCAAATGCTTCTTCACCGTACTTAGCAACGTTGATAAAACAACAAGTGGGTGAAGAGAATAAAGCCGCGAATGCCATGGCGCATGCCGTATTGGGTGCTGTAGTTGCAGAGCTAAATAACCAATCTGCCGCCGCAGGAGGATTAGGCGCTGGTAGTGGTGAATTAGCAGCGAGATATATCGCTAAAGAACTCTTCCCGAATAAAGACGTGAGCGAACTTACGGAAAGTGAAAAACAGCAAGTCAGTGCATTGAGTCAACTGGCCTCTGGTCTTGCCGGAGGACTGACTACCGGTGATATAGCTGGTGCAATTACTGGCTCGCAAGCTGGGAAGAATGCGGTTGAGAATAACTTTTTACATTCTGAACAAATTATGAGTTTTGTTGACGCTCAAGCGAAAACTAAGACCCCAGAAGAGAGAAAGCAGTTACAAAAAGATATTGATACACTAGACAAGCAACTTCAATCACAAGCGGAAAGATGGGGAATATCAACCAATGATATGAAGAGCGCTTTAGATAGCTTGAAAACATTGGAAGGTTTGCCAGATTGTAATGCACAATGCCAAGACATGGTGAAAGATTCAATATCTAAACTTGAGCCAGCATTAGAAAATAGAATTGCTAAGCATTCATCACAAACAGAGAACCTCAAAGAGCTAACAGGTATTTTAGCGACGGTGATTGTACTGAATGAAAGCGGATTGATTGATGGAAATTCGAAAGGGAATAATACATCATCAGTAGTTACTAAGCCTAATGTAACGACAACAAAACCAAATGAACAAGTACCACCGAAAACTGTACCTAATCAGACAGGTGGTGATAAATTAGGTAATTATCAAGTTCACGACTTGAAACAGGTGACTGACCCTGCTTTAAATTTAGATTCTATTAGGAATGCGACTCAACAATATTTGAAAAAACCGTTACAGCAAGATGGTGCAGCAGTTAGCTATGCTACTGCTTCAGTTACAGTAAATGGTAAAACTGAATATTATCTTTCGGTGAGTGGCAAATCTTGGTCAGGGAAATCTCCTGATACGGTAAATATTGATGGGGTTACTTATAAAGTTATTCGTGATGATAAGAATAGTTTTACTAGTGTAGGAAACATTGAGTCGAAGAGAACAAATTTTAATCATGCAGAACAAAAGTTATTTAATCATATTCAAGATGCTTATAAAGGACAAAAAGCAGATGTAAATATGGCAATACAAAATACATCGAATCGAGATCCGGGTATGTGCGTAAGTTGTGGCTATACAAGTAAAAATTTTGCAGAAAATAATAAAGATCTTAATGTGAAAATTTATCAAGGCTCTACGGGGGAAAATAAGTAATGAACAATGAACTGATAGAGTATCTACATTCGGTATATCCTGAGTTACCGATTGATACTAGCTATATGCGGGGTTACTCGAATGAAGAAATTGGGAAAATTGAACGTTTATATGACATCAAAGTCGAAGGTCAATTGTATGATTTTTTAGCTAATATTGGTCGTTGTAGCGGTGGCCTTTTTGGCGATGAACCGCTTGTTTTTTATCGATATGGTCAGACGGTTAGAGGTAACATCTTATATCAAGATTCAATGAGAGATGAAGTCCCACATGTTCAGCCATATAATCTTCGAAAACAGAAAGCGTTATTTATATCAGTAGAAAGCTATACTCAGTATTTCTTTTTACTTACAGAGTCTGATGATCCTAACCGAGTTTATCAATATGATGAAAATGAAGAGACTGTAGAAGCGACTGACTGGGATCTAAACAGTTATTTAAGACATATAGTTAATGTCTATACGCGAAACTACAAAATAAAAGCTCCATTTGACGAATGCGGCGAGCTTATTGTTATTTAAATTATAAAGATCCCAATTTAATATTGGGATCATCTTTAATAATCTTATTCACTCCTCAGTCGACCGGATAATCAACTGTCCAGCTTGGCGGATAAAGGTATAATGATCACCACCTAAAATTCCTGTTTATTCACACACTTACAACTAATTATCAGTTGGGGGCTGGAGTTGGATTTTCCGCGTTTCGGCAAGTGACCCACTGTATATTGTCTGGTTTTCCCCCTTCTTCTTTAGCTGTCTAGCTTTTTGCCTTACAACAGAGCACTAATGCCAATCGTCGAAAAGCGAAACCCACACCGACAGCCGCCAATCTCAAGGTAGCACCTTAAATGCCGGATAAAATCTGTCGATTACCGCAACAGGTAAAAATAAAGACAGATTCAAGTGGTTACAGGATTACTGCAAGGCTTAGCAGGAGGATTAGGCGCTGGTGGCGGTGAATTAGCAGCGAGATATATTGCGAAAGAGCTCTTCCCTAATAAAGACGTGAGTGAACTCACTGAACGTGAAAAACAGCAAGTGAGTGCATTGAGTCAACTGGCCTCTGGTCTTGCCGGAGGACTGACTACCGGTGATATGGCGGGTGCAATTACTGGCTCGCAAGCTGGGAAGAATGCGGTTGAGAATAACTTCTTCAAACCTACAGTTCTGCCAACAGATATGGCTGATTATGGGCAATCAGTTTCATCACTAGCGGTTTCAATGGCCCAAAATGATGACAGTATAGAAGAAATCAATGCAGAGTTATATCCTTCTCACTCATGCAAAATCATGCTCATCGTGTGGCGAAATCAATGTCCTGCCAACAAGCAAAGCGGAGCTCTTGTGTCCGAACAACCGTTAGCAGAATAATTTTAGTCGCTATTTTGGTGATCACACTACCTGTATAACCAGCTAGATCCTTCAGAAAATAAGGTAACTCTTCAGCGGTTAAGAATGGGAAATGTTGTTTCTTCGGTGGGGTTAGTGCTGTTGCCAGATCAGGTGCTGGATTGTATTCGATCACATAAGGAGAAAGTAGACTTTAATAGACGATGGTAAGCTAGGCGTGGCGGAAGATCACAGGAGTCGAACCTGCCAAGGACCGCTGGCGGCCCCATCTGGATTTGAAGTCCAGCCGCCCCACCGGGGACGATGATCTTCCATTTTTAAATAGGTCAAAAGGAAATAACGGGATGATTATACGCTGAATTATTTTTAATCCCAAGTGCATCAAATCAATAAAATCCCTTTCAAATAAAATAATCCCGTTTTTGAGTAAAACCTCGGATAATTACCGCGATACTATTGAACTTATACAGTTTCATCCTCATCTTACTATTTATAACGAATAAACTCAGTGGTGTGTTTTACGTCACTGCAAACCCAAATACAGGATGTTTTTTATGTCAAATCCATTACTTAGCACAACGGGATTACCTGCATTTTCCCAGATCAAACCAGAACATGTTGTTCCTGCATTAAAAGAAGTGTTAACAAATTACCGCGAAACAGTTGAAAGATTACTCGCTGAAAATACTCAATTTAATTGGAATAACCTTTGCCAACCCTTAGCAGAAGCAGGCGATAAACTTTCTCGTGTTTGGTCCCCCGTTAGCCATTTAAATTCTGTTAAAAACTGTGCTGAACTGCGTGAAGTGTATGAACAAAGTTTGCCGTTGCTATCTGAATTTAGTACATGGATGGGACAACATGAAGGCTTATATCAAGCTTATAAATCAATTAAAGAAAGTGCTGATTTTAATGCGTTAACTCAACCACAGAAAAAAGCGATTGAAAACGCATTACGTGACTTTGAATTATCAGGTATCGGTTTACCTAAAGAGAAACAACAGCGTTTTGGTGAAATTAGCGCGCGTATGTCTGAGTTAAGCGCTAAATATGGAAATAACGTATTAGATGCAACGATGGGGTGGTCTAAATTAATTACTGATGTAGAAGATTTATCGGGTATGCCTCAAAGTGCTATTGATGCCGCAAAAGCTATCGCACAAGCAAAAGAACAAGACGGCTATCTGTTAACACTTGATATGCCTAGCTATCTCCCTGTTATGACCTATGCGGATAATCGTGAACTTAGAAAAGAGATGAGCATCGCTTATAGCACGCGCGCATCAGATCAAGGCCCCAATGCAGGCCAGTGGGATAATAGTGAAATAATGGCGGAGATCCTCGCATTACGTCACGAACTCGCCCAACTGCTTGGTTTTAAAAATTATGCTGAAAAATCACTTGCTACTAAAATGGCAGAGTCTCCGGAGCAAGTTCTTAGTTTTTTAACTGACTTAGCACAACGCGCTCACCCACAAGGTAAAGAAGAGTTAGCGGAGTTAACTCAATTTGCAAAAGAGCATTATGGCATTGATAAATTAGAATCTTGGGATCTGGCTTACTACAGCGAAAAACAGAAACAACACCTGTTCTCAATCGATGATGAGCAATTACGTCCTTACTTCCCTGAACAGCGTGCTTTAAGTGGTTTATTTGAAGTTGTTCATCGTATCTATGGTTTAACAGCCAAAGAGCGTAACGATATCGACACTTGGCATGATGATGTTCGTTTCTTTGAGCTTTACGATGACAATAACACCTTGCGCGGTAGCTTCTATCTTGATTTGTATGCACGTGAACACAAACGTGGTGGTGCTTGGATGGATGATTGCATAGGAAGAATGCGTCATGCCGATGGCAAGCTACAAAACCCTGTTGCTTATCTCACCTGTAACTTCAATAAGCCTGTAGGTGATAAACCAGCACTGTTTACTCATAATGAAGTCACCACACTGTTCCATGAGTTTGGTCATGGCTTACATCATATGTTAACGCAAATTGATACTGCCGATGTTGCAGGTATTAACGGTGTACCATGGGATGCTGTTGAATTACCAAGCCAATTTATGGAAAACTGGTGCTGGGAGCCAGAAGCATTAGCCTTTATTTCTGGTCATTATGAAACTGGCGAACCATTACCACAGGCAATGCTTGATAATATGCTTAAAGCAAAAAATTATCAGTCTGCAATGTTTGTGTTACGCCAACTAGAATTTGGTTTGTTTGATTTCCGTTTACATGCAGAATATGACCCAGCAAAAGGGGCTTGTGTAATGGAAACCTTAAACCGTGTGAAAGAACAAGTTTCCGTTGTTCCTTCAACACCTTGGGCGCGGTTTCCTCATGCCTTTAGCCATATCTTTGCAGGTGGGTATGCTGCCGGTTATTACAGCTATTTATGGGCTGATGTACTGGCAGCTGATGCCTTCTCTCGCTTCTCCGAAGAAGGCATTTTTAACCGCGAAACGGGTCAATCATTCCTTGATAATATTTTAACTCGTGGTGGTTCAGAAGAACCAATGGAGCTATTCAAGCGCTTCCGTGGTCGTGAACCGAAACTTGATGCTATGCTCAAAGGCTACGGCATTAAAGGATGATATGTGAATATCTGTTTACTTTGTGAAGAAGGCGCTGATAACAGCGCCTTATCTGATTTAGCGCAACGTTGGGGACTCGTGCACGACGAAACGCAAATCATGGCTTTAGTATTAACATCGACCCACCTTGAATTACGCAAACAAGATGAACCTAAATTAGGTGGCATCTATGTGGATTTCGTAGAAGGCACCATGGCGCATCGTCGTAAATTTGGCGGAGGTCGAGGTGAGGCGGTAGCAAAAGCGGTTGGGATCAAAAAAGACTATCTGCCTGATGTTGTTGATGCGACAGCCGGACTTGGTCGAGATGCATTTGTATTAGCATCTATTGGTTGCAAAGTCAGAATGGTAGAGCGTCACCCTGTCGTTGCTGCATTACTTGAAGATGGCCTAAAGCGTGCTTATCGTGATGCTGATATTGGTGAATGGATGCAAGAGAGAATGACATTAATTCATGCCTCTTCGGCCCAAGCACTCACTGAGATCACGCCTCCTCCTGATGTTGTCTATCTTGATCCTATGTATCCCCATAAGGCGAAAAGTGCATTAGTAAAAAAAGAGATGCGAGTATTTCAGTCTTTAGTTGGTGCTGATGAAGATGCAGATGCGCTATTAGAACCCGCAATGACTTTGGCGAAAAAACGTGTCGTTGTAAAAAGACCCGACTACGCAGAACCATTAAATAATCAGGCTGCACATGCCAATGTAACAACCAAAAATCACCGTTTTGATATTTATCCTTGTATTTAAAGTTATCCTTTTATAATAAAGGGGCTATAGAGCCCCTTTATTACACCACCACCGCTTTTCTTCTAATTTCTGATTATTGAATACTATACCCACCATCAATAACAAGATTATGACCATTTATCATATCTGAAGCATTACTTGCTAAAAAAACAGCAGCAGCAGCAATCTCTTCAGGTTCTGCAAAGCGTTGGGCTGGAATTTGAGCTTTCATCTTTTCACCTTTCTCACCTTCCCAAGCTTTTTTACCTAAATCGGTCATCACAATTGTGGGTGATATCGCATTGATTTGTAAGCCTTTAGGTGCCCATTCTAATGCAAGAACTTGTGTCATACCAATAACGCCCGCTTTGGTAGCACAATAGGCGATATGCTCGGGCAGTGCTATCACCCCCGCTTGAGAAGCAAGATTGATTATCTTACCTTGTCCTCGCTGTAACATGTGTCGCCCAACTTCTTGGCATAACAAAAAAGTCCCCGTTAGATTCACTGATAGCGTTTTATTCCAATCTTCAAGCGAGAGAGACTCCGCGGGTGCTAATGCTACAATGCCTGCACAATTAACTAAAATATCAATACGATCAAATTCTTCTAATACAGAATGTACAGCTTTTTTTACCGAATCTTCGCTTGAGATATCACATTGAATACCTACTGCACTATTTAATTGCTGAGCAACCTGTTCCACTTGCTCTGATCTATCTAATAGCGCAACTTTTGCTCCTTTCTCAATAAACATTTTCGCAATAGATAACCCAATTCCTGCAGCTCCCCCCGTAATAACAGCGACTTTATTTGGTAAAGTAAAATCTATCTGCATAGCCATAAATACCTCCCACAAAAATAATCACTTTATAAAGTGCCTCTTTTTTAAGGATAGCAGATGAAAAATTAGATAAAGATGAGATAGGTAAACCAAGGAAGGTTCGTCGGGGATCTGACGGGTGTTAAACACCCGTTCAGAATTAATAAATTTTACAGTACGCCTTGCGCCAGCATTGCATCAGCGACTTTAACAAAACCAGCAATGTTCGCGCCTTGAATATAATTAGTCTGCTTACCTTCACCACCGTAATTCACACAAGCATGGTGAATATCTAACATGATGTGATGTAAGCGAGCATCCACTTTCTCTGCTTTCCAGCTTAAACGTGCCGCATTTTGCGCCATCTCTAAACCAGAGGTTGCAACACCACCGGCATTAGCGGCTTTTCCTGGTGCAAAAAGGACACCCGCTTCAATAAAGGCATCTGTTGCTGCAATCGTTGTTGGCATATTCGCACCTTCCGCAACGGCTTTAACGCCATTGTTGATCAAGACTTTTGCAGCCTCTAGATCTAATTCATTTTGTGTTGCACAAGGTAGAGCAATATCAACAGGAACAGCCCAAGGTTGTTGCCCTTCAAGATAGGTTAAACCAAATTCTTTGGCATACTCTTCAACACGACCGTAATTATTTTTAATTTCAGTGAGTCGTGCGAGTTTTTCTGTCGTAAATCCAGCTTCATCAACCACAGTACCAGCTGAATCTGATGCTGTTATGACTTTAGCGCCTAACTCTAAACATTTTTCAATAGTGAACTGTGCAACATTACCTGCACCAGAAACCGCCACACGCATTCCCTCAAGAGACATACCATGACGTTTAAGCATTGCATTAGTAAAGTAGACTAAACCGTACCCAGTAGCTTCTGGGCGGATTAAACTGCCCCCGAATGAAAGACCTTTACCTGTAAATACACATTCATTGCTATTAGACAGTTTTTTCATCATGCCTGCCATAAAGCCGACTTCTCGCGCACCCACACCAATGTCACCAGCAGGAACATCTGTATTAGCCCCTAAATGGCGATAAAGTTCAGTCATTAAAGCCTGACAAAAACGCATCACTTCCCCATGACTTTTACCTTTAGGATTAAAATCAGAGCCACCTTTTGCGCCCCCCATCGGCAATGTCGTTAATGCATTTTTAAATGTTTGCTCAAAACCTAAGAATTTTAGGATGGAGAGATTGACTGATGGATGGAAACGCATACCACCTTTGTAAGGTCCAATGGCTGAGTTAAATTGGATACGCCATGCACGGTTAACTTGTACTTGCCCTTTGTCATCTAACCAACAGACGCGAAACTGAATAATACGTTCAGGCTCAACTAAACGCTCAAGTAATGATTGTTCACGATATTGTGGATTTTTCTCTAAAAAAGGCCACAAAGTGGTAAAAACTTCACGAACCGCCTGATGATACTCAGGCTGATGAGCGTTATATTTTTCTACCCCTTCTAAAAACGAAGATAAAGAGCCAGATCTATTCATTCAGCTATTCCTTTTTTGTGTAATGTGATGATGATATAACCTCATTTATTCAGAATATTTTTGGGTTTTTGTGAGGTTGATATTGTTTTGCTTCTTGAATATATCATTAAAATGTATTCACACTTCAAGACATTTTTTTCATAATTAGACAAAAAAAAAAGATTGACTCAGTTTAACTGTAAGAAAAATAGGAATTTTGGGCAAAAAAATACCTGCATAAGCAGGCATTTTTTTGCTTAAACAAGCAATCGATTATTATTCATCATCTTTCAGAGGTACAATTAGCATATCAACATGCACAGTATTAATTAGTTGGCGTGCCGATGACATCAATTTGCTCCAGAAGTCTTGGTGATGACCACAAACGACTAAATCCATATCGTATTTCTTAATCGCATCAACCAGAACTTGACCTAAATCGCCGCTACCGCTCAGGGTTTCTTGAATTTCATAACCCGATTGATCAGAAAGGTTTTTTAACGCGTTACGGGTTTCATCAGTAATACGTTGTTGCATATCACCGAGGTTGACATCTATAAGACCGGTATAAAGATCAGAGTAGTTAACATCAACGTGAATTAAGGAAACTTTGGCATTATAGGGTTTTGCCATAGATACAGCTTTCTGTACCAAGACGTTACTCTCAGGGGATAAATCAACTGCCACTAGAATATGCTTATAAGCCATCGTGAACTCCTTCCATAAGCTGATTAATCGGTTGGAAAGGCGGTTAAGCCTAAATCCTATGTATTAAATATAACGTTTTAAGATGAAAGTTAGATGTTGCCTTGATCACAACTTATGTCAAATTCATCAAGAAAGCATCTATCGATGAATAACAATATACACCATTTTAGATTAGCACGATGTCATTCACCGATAATATCATCATAATAATGAGAATTGAGTAGAAAAAACAACAAAAACACCCTTTTAGAGTTATTTTTTATTTTTTTTTCTAAAAAAGGAAACAACTTGAAAAAGTCACTTTTGTTTATTGCTTAATTTCACCTAAACTTAAATTAGAGAAAAAGTAACCTTTATTGGTAAAGATTTTCTCATCTCAGAATCTATTATTCTAGGGAGGGGATTATGTTTAATGTCATTGTTGTCTTTTGGGCGCTATGTATTCTTTGCCTGATCAATATGATGCGTTATTTTTCATCTATTCGGGTGTTACTCACAATACTGCGCCAATCCGATCCTTTGCTCTACCAATCGGTGGATGGTAATGGATTTTTTACTATGCATGGGCAATTTTCAAAACAGTTGCGGCTTATCCGCTATATCAACCAACGCCAATACATCAATCATCATAATCCTGAAGTTATTATGCGTTGCGAGCGAATCTATCGGCAATTTTATCTTGTTAGTCGTTTTTGTATTTTGGCTGTCGCAAGTTTAATTGCGATGCTTTTCTGGTAGAGACAAAAACAAAAAACGGTGACTAAAAGTCACCGTTTATAAACAAACTTAGGTAAGTTACCGCTATTAGCTATTCACAATAAATGTCAGTGATATCCAATAAAGTAAACCTGATAAACCAATGCTAACTGGTAATGTTAAGATCCAAGCCAGTGCAATGTTTTTCACTGTCTTAGTTTGAACACCACCACCATCAACAATCATCGTACCTGCAACTGCAGATGACAGAACTTGTGTTGTTGATACAGGCATACCCGTATAACTTGCTACACCAATGGAAACTGCTGCTGTTACCTGAGCAGAAACCCCTTGTGCGTAAGTCATACCTTTTTTACCAATTTTCTCACCAATAGTTACTGCAACGCGTTTCCAACCTACCATTGTCCCGATAGAGAGCGCTAATGCCACTGCGATAATGATCCAAATCGGAGCATATTCCACCGTGTTTAGCAGGTCACGACTCAATGTTTTTAAGAACCGTGCATCTTGGGCGCTAGTTTCTGGTAATTTAGCCACTTCTGTTGCGGTATCAGCGATACACATAAGTAATCGACGCATTTGAGCACGCTGGTCTGCTGTTAGCTCGTCATAAGAGCTAATATTTGCAAGCATCAGTTCTGTTTGATTCAGAACAATTGGCGTTCTTGCGCTATTACAATGAAAATCTGTATCACTAGCATCAGTTTGTGCTGGTACTACTGGTGTATTATCAATAGCATGCTGTAGCGCTGGCTGATGTTTCTCATAATATTGTTGTAAGTGTACAACTGCATCATGAGTTTTGGTGATATCGTATCCGCTCGCATTCATATTGACGACAAAGCCCGCAGGCGCTACGCCAATTAATACCAACATGATAAGACCGATACCTTTCTGCCCATCATTTGCACCATGAGAGAAACTCACCCCAACTGCTGATAAAATCAGTGCAGTACGGGTCCAAAATGGCGGTTTACGCTTACCATCTTGCTTCTCACGTTCGGCAGGTGTCAGGTGAATACGACGACGCTTTTTCGTACCACTCCAATAACGGCGCAGTAAGAAAATCATCGCACCTGCAATAATCAAGCCGATAATTGGAGAAAGAATGAGTGACAGGAAGATACTGATCATTTTAGGTATGTTTAACGCATCAACGATAGACGAATCTGTCACGATAGCATTTGTTAAACCAATACCAATGATAGCACCTATTAGCGTATGTGAACTTGATGCTGGGATACCAAAATACCATGTACCTAAATTCCAGATAATGGCAGCTAACAGCAACGAGAAGACCATAGCAAGGCCATGACCTGAGCTCACATTCAGCAGAAGATCTGTCGGTAACAAGTGAACGATAGCATAAGCTACGCTCAAACCACCGAGCAAAACTCCAAGGAAGTTAAATACACCCGCCATCACGACCGCAAATTGCGCACGCATAGCACGAGTATAGATAACTGTTGCTACCGCATTTGCGGTATCATGGAAGCCGTTAATAGCTTCATAAAATAGCACAAAAATCAGTGCTAAAACCAACATTAAACCTGTATGAAATTCTAGGTCAGTAAACAAATGTAGCATAGACGTTAAGCCAGTTAGTTGGACATGAACGCGGCGCATTATCAGCGACAAATGCGAACGGTGGAAGCGAAATTTAACCTTTTTTTGATTTGATAACCAACAAAATCAGAGTCTTTTTAAGATAATTCCTTATATATCATCCAATTAATAAAAATAAAAAAAAGTAAATTTCTGACAAATTTTTTCCTTGCTAATACGAATTTAGGTGAAAAATACAGATTTCTCCATATAATTTTACAAAAACATGCTGATCTTACGCGAAAATCATTGATTAAGTAGTCAGTAAAAACTAAGAACGAGGCATCATTGTGGGATCATACGATACAGTAATTATAGGTGCAGGTGCCGCGGGGCTTTTTTGTGCATCTTTAGCAGGGCAAGCGGGGCTATCTGTTTTAGTCCTCGATAATGGCAAAAAAGCAGGTCGTAAAATTCTAATGTCAGGTGGTGGACGTTGTAATTTCACCAATATGTATATCGAACCTTCAGCGTATTTATCAGAGAATCCTCATTTCTGTAAGTCAGCGCTTGCTCGCTATACACAATGGGATTTTATTGAATTAGTGCAAAAATATAACATCGCCTACCATGAGAAAACGTTAGGACAGCTATTTTGTGATGATTCAGCACAACAAATTGTTGATTTATTACTGACTGAATGTCAAAAAGGGAAAGTAAGTATTCACTTACGTAGTGAAGTTACGCAAATCGAGAAAACTGACGTAGGCTTCACTATTTTTGTTGATGGAAAAACTATCACAACATCTTCAGTAGTTATTGCCAGTGGTGGGCTTTCTATGCCTGGTTTAGGTGCTACTCCTTTTGGCTATAAAGTCGCAGAACAATTTGGCCTTCCTGTTTTACCCACTCGTGCCGGCTTAGTGCCTTTTACATTACATAAACCCCAGCTTGAGCAATTAAGCCAACTATCTGGCGTAGCTGTACCTGCCATTGTGACAGCAAAAAATGGGACGAATTTTAAAGAAAACATTCTTTTTACGCATCGTGGTCTTTCAGGCCCTGCTATTTTGCAAATCTCTAGTTATTGGCAACCAGGTGAGTATGTAAGTATTAACTTACTTCCCAATATTGACCTTGAAAGCCTTCTACAAGAAAAACGTCAAGAGCACCCAAATCAATTATTAAAAAATACGCTTTCTCGCTTATTACCAAAGCGTTTTATTGAAATAATGATAGAAAATAAACAGTTACCTGATATTTCTCTGACTCAACTTAGTAATGAACGCATTACGCAAATTGCAACGTTATTACAAGAATGGCAAGTTCAACCCAATGGCACTGAAGGATATCGCACCGCAGAAGTCACACTAGGTGGCGTAGATACTCGTGCCCTTTCCTCTAAAACAATGGAAGCCACAAAAGTCAAAGGACTCTATTTTATTGGAGAAGTGGTTGATGTGACGGGGTGGTTAGGTGGATATAATTTTCAGTGGGCATGGAGCTCAGCTTATGCCTGTGCACAGAGCCTTATCTCAACATCAAAATCGACTTTTGTT
Organism: Proteus sp. G2673; assembly: GCF_009915125.1. Classification (NCBI taxonomy): domain Bacteria; kingdom Pseudomonadati; phylum Pseudomonadota; class Gammaproteobacteria; order Enterobacterales; family Morganellaceae; genus Proteus; species Proteus sp. G2673. Next base: position 33,314 of record NZ_JAABLT010000007.1, on the reverse strand, counting down.
GAGTAATAATAAATAAATGTGTAAATACTAAAGTTATAAATATTGGTTTTATAATTCTATAAACTTATAAGTCATATATAATGGAAACCAGCCATCATTAATCAGTGATGGCTTTTTCTTCTGGTATTGCTCTGTAGTGACTCAAAATGCTTTATACCCCTCCATTTTCTCTGGTTTTTTGCCATATTTTCTCTTCTTTTTCCTATAAATGACCCCATAAAGAATATTGTTAACTATTTGGTTATATTACTATTTTAAAAAATTATTAAAATAAAATAACTCGTTAATCAGTGAGTTAAGACTTTTTTGGCTCTTTTTTCTAATTTGATTAAAAAAAAGACTTTACAAATGATACTGAGAACCATTATCATTACTATCACTTTCAGATGCACCTCCTTCAGGGTCATATGAAAGAACGACATTGCTCACATTGCTTCCAGTGTTTTACTTTAGCCAGCCGGGTGCTGGCTTTTTCTTTTCTAGAACTTATTCGATGTTTTTATTTTCTCTTATTCAAATTATTTGGATCCTCAGGTTAAATTCCTCCGCTTTTTTACTTTGCGCTATTGAGTAAACTGTGTTCAACAACTTCAGAGAAGGAAACACATTATGATTTATCTACGCAAAGCAAATGAAAGAGGACACGCTAATCATGGTTGGCTAGATAGTTGGCATACCTTCTCTTTCGCAAATTATTACGATCGTGATTTTATGGGATTTTCTGCACTACGCGTTATTAATGAAGATCGCGTAATACCCGGTGAAGGTTTCGGTACTCACCCACATAAAGACATGGAAATTTTGACCTATGTGCTTGAAGGTAATATTGAGCATAAAGACAGCATGGGTAACAAAGAAAATGTTCCCGCAGGTGAGTTTCAAATCATGAGTGCAGGTACAGGCATTACTCACTCAGAATATAATCCAAATAGTGATAAAGGACTGCATTTTTACCAAATTTGGATTATGCCAAATACCGTCGGTATCACACCACGTTACGATCAACGTCGTTTTGATACGACAGCAAGCAAACAGCTTATTTTATCGCCTGATGCTCGTGATGGCTCTTTAAAAGTCTTTCAAGATATGACGTTATGGCGCTGGAACCTGAAAAAAGGTGAAGAAGCACAATATCAAGCCGAAACAGGTCGTCATATTTGGCTACAAGTTGTGAAAGGCAAGATAGCAATTAATGACATTATTGCGACCACAAGTGATGGAATAGCAATTGCTAATGAAGATATGATCCGTTTCGTTGGTGATGAAGATAGTGAAGTTTTACTGTTTGATTTACCTCCTGTAACAGCATAGTTGGGTTATCCACCCTCTAAAGTCACTTTTTCTCTAATAATCTATTTCACTTTATTTTTCTATTCCCTGAAAGCTTCTCGCATTTCAGGGATTTTTTTTTATCTAAGAGATCTCAAATAAAAAAACACCAAAATCACATCCTATGAGATTGGTGTTTTTATTCATACTAATAAAAATTAACGTTTTGGCCCAACTTTAGTTAACGCTTGACCCGCAGGGGTATCCGTATATTTATCGAAGTTTTTCACAAAACGATCGGCAAGATCATCTGCTTTAGTATCCCATTGCGTTTTATCCGCATAAGTATCGCGAGGATCTAAGATTTCGCTGTTAACGCCTGGTAATGCTGTTGGGATCTCTAAATCAAACACGGGTAATGTTTTCGTCGGTGCTTTATCAATATCACCATTTAAGATGGCATCAATGATAGCGCGTGTATCTTTAATCGAAATACGCTTACCCGTTCCGTTCCAACCTGTATTAACTAAGTAGGCTTTTGCACCTGATGCTTGCATACGTTTTACCAATACTTCAGCATATTGTGTCGGGTGCAGTGATAAAAATGCCGCACCAAAACAAGCTGAGAATGTTGGCGTTGGCTCAGTCACACCACGTTCGGTCCCCGCAAGTTTAGCGGTGAAGCCTGATAAAAAGTGGTATTGCATCTGTTCTGGTGTTAAACGTGAAACAGGAGGTAGCACACCAAAAGCATCCGCAGTTAAGAAAATAACTTTCTTAGCGTGACCAGCTTTGGAAATTGGTTTAACGATATTATCGATGTGATAAATAGGGTAAGAAACGCGGGTATTTTCTGTTTTCGAACCATCGTCAAAATCAACAGAGCCATCCGCTAAAACAACCACATTTTCTAATAGTGCATCACGTTTAATTGCACCGTAGATATCGGGTTCAGCTTCTTTTGATAAATGGATAGTTTTCGCATAACATCCACCTTCAAAGTTAAACACGCCGTCATCATCCCAACCATGTTCATCATCACCAATCAGCTTACGCTTAGGATCAGTTGAAAGTGTTGTTTTGCCAGTACCAGATAAACCAAAGAAAATAGCAACATCACCACTTTCGCCAACGTTTGCCGAACAGTGCATAGAAGCGATGCCTTTAAGAGGAAGGAAGTAGTTCATCATAGAGAACATACCTTTCTTCATCTCGCCACCATACCAAGTACCGCCAATTAACTGAATGCGTTCAGTTAAATTGAAAGCAACGAAGTTTTCTGAATTCAGACCTTGCGCCTTCCAATTTGGATTTGTACATTTCGCTCCGTTCATCACAATGAAATCTGGTGTGAAATTCTCCAGCTCTTCTTGTTCAGGACGAATAAACATATTTTTAACAAAATGTGCTTGCCAAGCAACTTCTGTGATAAAACGAACTTTTAAACGTGTATCCGCATTCGCACCACAAAAGGCATCGACAACAAACAAACGTTTGCCTGATAGCTGGTTGGTTACTAATGATTTTAAGTCATCCCACACTTCTTGTGAAAGTGGCTTGTTATCATTCTTACCTTTCCCCTGATCAGCCCACCATACGGTATCACGAGTAACATCATCACGAACAATGTATTTATCTTTCGGAGAACGTCCAGTAAATATACCTGTATCAACGGCAATAGCGCCTAACGAGGTTTGTGTACCTCGTTCATAACCTGTTAATTCTGGTTTAGTTTCTTCATCAAATAACAGCTCATAGCTTGGGTTATAAATGATTTCACTTGTGTCCTTAATACCGTACTGCTGGAGATCCTTAGGGGTAAGACCTTTAACGCTCATAGTTTCGCTCCTGATAAATAGACCTTTCTACGAATAATATTAAGGTGTTACAAGTAATTAACAGCGATTGTTATCAATATTTTGAAAATTTATAATTTTTTTATGTTAAGAACGAGAACTAATGCACAAAACTAAAGAAAAATTATTGAATAAAAAAGGACGCAAAATAGCGTCCTTTTGATAAAACAGTCTTGCTAAATCGAATCAGTGTAATTCAGAATCATCTAACGCATTGATATTATTAATATCATTTTCAGTGAAGATGTAATGTGTTCCACAATATTCGCATTCCATATCAATATTTCCTTGTTCTTGCAACAGGTGGTTTACATCTTCTTTAGACAATGTTACTAATGTATTTTCACAGCGTTCACGCGAACAAGTGCAATGAAATTCAATAAGTTGAGGATCATAAAGAGTGACATCTTCTTCGTGATATAAACGATGTAAAATCTCTTTAGTTTCTAGCGTAAATAGCTCTTCAGCTTTGATGGTGTGTGTTAACTGTGTGAGCAGTTCAAAATGTTCCGCTGTATGTTCTGCTGTGAACTCTTCTGAAGCAGGCAATACTTGTAATAACATCCCCGCTGCAGCTGGCTTGCCCGCTTGCATACCACTACGAATAAATACTCGTGTAGGTAACTGTTCTGACTGCTTAAAGTAGTTATCAATACATGCTTCAATAGTTTCACCATCAAGAGCAACAATACCTTGATAACGCTCACCTTTTTCTGGCGTCACCGTGATGACCATAAAACCATTCCCGATCATCTCTTTTAAGCTACTACCTGCTTTAACATCATCCCCAATACGTGCAACACCACGCATTTGTTGATTGTTATTTCCATTGATCACAGCTAATCGCACAGGACCATCACCTTGTATTTGAACTGTAATATCACCTTCAAATTTAAGCGTAGCTGTTAACAAACTGGTTGCCACCAGCAAATCACCCAGAAGGTGTTGAACTGGCTCAGGATAATGGTGATTTTCAAGCATTGATTGATAGGTTTCAGTCACATTGACCAATTCACCACGTACCGCGTTTTTTTCGAATAAAAAACGTGATAAAGAGTCTTTTTTAGACATGATTTTCTCTCATTTCAGGGAATCGGTTAATCCGATTCTTGTAAATTTGTCTGTTTGAAGCGAAGTAAGGTGCGTCTTTCCTTTTTATCTGGGCGACGCTCAGGATGAGGCATTGTTAACGCATTCATTTTTCTTGCCAGAGCCATTTTTTCTCTTTTAGCAATACTCTCAGGTGTTTCACAATAAAGCGCTTGAGCTTGGGTAGCACCTTGTCGCTGTGAACTTACCATAAGAATGGTTACCGTCCGTTCATCATTACCTTGTCGTAGGCGTATTTCAGCGCCTTCTTCAACGATTTTACTTGGCTTACCTCTCACACCATTGTAGTGAACTTTGCCACCTTCAATCATTGTACGAGCGATAGCACGCGTTTTATAAAAACGTGCGGCCCAAAGCCATTTATCTAAACGGACGCCACTTTCTTGCGATGGTTGACTCATCCCTTTCTCCTTAACTTCAACTTCTTTATGAAGGCGATAGTGTAAACACATAGCCTTCCACAACAAGGGACTTACTGGGGAGGGCGATAAAAACAGTGCTCATAGTAGAGACTGATTTTATTCATGCGTTGGTTATTTTGTCGCCGACGCCGGATGATAAGAAATAGGTTCAATATTAAGAACCCAATAGCGATAAACAATAATAACGTATTACCGATGTAATATAACATCGTCATCGAATCTGGCAGGCTATGTAAAAATATCTGTAACGTACCATTCGCATCGACAACCATGCCCGTTATTACTCCACCCGTATCAAAAGGTGTATGTAATAAAATATCGGATAAACGTTGTAGTTCTCGCCACTGTTCTAACGGAGTAGGTTCAAACACGGAGTTTGAACTTGAAGCGTAATCAACAAGCTGTTTTCTTTCATCACTGATTAATAGCACACCACCTGGTGGCGGACTATTTAACAGTATTGCGGCTTTATCTATTTCTCGGTAGATAAAAGAAGATGTGGTGGTGTCGATAAGCTTTTCCAAGGCCTCAGCACTCACTGCACGTAATAAAACATTAGTTCCAGTTAATTTACCACTTTCAGCTCGTTGAACCAATGCATCCCAATCATTGACATTACTTAAGTTAACTAGTGCCATTTTCAGGCGAATGCATTCATTTTCTCGTGGACATAAATCCTGAGTTTTCAACACAATACCATCAAAATTATCTAACAGGTTCATCCCTGACTTAGTAATCGCTTGGCCTAAACTTGGGTTAACTCGGTTATTAGAAACTGGATGTAATTGCTCTTCGACCATATGTAATAAAGCGGCAGCTTTTTCTATCGTGCTCGATTCAGGCATTGGCATTGGATTACTGTTATTCCAGTAAATCCCTGAGCAATCAAAAGGTGCAAAAATTGTTTTATTATTTTTACTTGATAAGTTAGGTGGCATGTAGCACATCCCAACCCCTTTCGCTTGGATAATATCCCCGACATGCAAATCAGTTGTTTCCAGCTCAGTAAAATTGGTGACTAAATGAGGTTTTGTATCTTTAAGCCATGAAAAACTGAGTTTCATTGAAAGAGACAGAGGTTGATAAAGATACAACATGCCAATAATAAACAGGCTCCAGAAAACGAAAATAATATTTTTAATATAGCGTTTATATGGATAATTTTTTTCTTCATCATGCAATGAAAGGTAGTTTCCTTGCTTTACAACATGATGATTTGGATACATTTCTAAATAAGTCACCTTATCAATATCGCTTTGAATATAAGGCTCCCAATGAGGCGGATAAACAAGATCAATCCCCCCCAAAGAAACATTCTTTACCTGCCCATGATCAAAATTGCCAAAAAGTCCCCAGCGCTTTAAGCGCCCTTTAAAACAGTGGATTTCTTGTTTACGTGGTTTGATCAGCGGGTTGTGGATCAAAAAAATACCCACAGCAAGAAAAGCACTACCAGTCGCTAAGATCCACGGAAGAAAAACTTGGGGCATCATTAAAGCAGTTAAACACAACGTGAACCCTATACAAATAAAAGAGCCATCCCAAAAACCAGATGAGTTATGTAATCGATATTCTTCGTTGGTTTCTTCTCGGATTTGCAATAAGTGAGCCGCATCACCTTCATTCTTTTGAATTGTTGATGAACCATTTGCCAATATAGGTTCAGAGCGCTGTTTTAAACTTAAAGCAGAAAAATGAATTTTTTCATCTTTTAAGAAATGCCCATTCACACCAACAACGATGGGGATCGAAGGGGTACAAACAACATCGAGAACGTTTTCTTGCTGAAGATAAGGAACAAGTAGCGGGGGAATATGGATTTCTACAGCATCAATATAATAACGCCAATGATTTAATCCTTCACTAGAGCCAGCAAAGCGATTGACGATATTTCTTAAAGTCGTAACGACTTCACCTTTAATCGGCATCTCGGGGAAGTTTTGTAATGAATAGCCAGAAGAGAAATCAGAGGTGCCAAAATAAGATAAATAATCACTAATAAGCCCATAGTCATCAGAAGTGAGCTTACGATAAGTAGGTTTAGCGAGAGAGGGTAGGTGATGTGAGCCATCAAGCCGCCTTCTTTTAAAGAATAGAAAGGCGGCCATTATAAATAGGCTTATCATCAAGATAGCCAATATAATGACTGATAGTCTCATTTTTTCCCCATACTTATACTGATGCTGCGTAGTAACAATAACAAATTTAAAACCCTGCCTAACATAAGGCAATTCCTATTCTTTTGTTCTATTTTTTATTTAAATACAATAGATTATATTTTTTTTGGCGCGTTATCATTTATTTATTTTATCAATTTTATATCCACTAACAACGCGATCTTCAGGTAAAATAGCGGATCAATAAATAATAATATTCTCAAAAAATCAATAAATAACTAGGTTTAGTTGCGGAGTGTACTCAATTTTCACTTAAAAGCTAAATCTAATTGTTAGATTTATTTTGTCATTAATGTGTTAAATTCAGGTTAATCTCTATTCTGCCAGGGGCTGTTATGAAAGAACTTAAAAAACCCAATATATTAAACATTGATAACATCGCCCGTTCTCGATTATTTCAGATCCAATCCGTTAATCTGGAGTTCAGTAACGGGGAAAAACGCATTTATGAACGCATGAAACCAGCGAACCGTGAAGCAGTGATGATTGTTCCGATCATTGATGACAACCTTATCCTTATTCGTGAATACGCTGTAGGTATCGAAAATTATGATTTTGGTTTTCCCAAAGGCGCAATTGATCCTGGTGAAAATGCCCTACAAGCCGCCAACCGTGAACTAAAAGAAGAAATTGGCTATGGTGCCCACTCATTAATAGAACTTGCAAAGCTTTCTATGGCGCCATCTTACTTTTCTAGCAAAATGAACATTGTCATTGCGCATAATCTTTATCCAGAGCAACTCAAAGGGGATGAGCCTGAGCCACTGATCCAAATACGTTGGCCTATTGCAAAAATGATGGACTTACTCGATCACCCCGATTTTACAGAAGCTCGTAGCGTCAGTGCTCTTTTCTTAGCCCACCGCTATCTATTACAAAATAAATAGATAATAAAAAACCGGACTTTAACATCCGGTTTTTATTTTCGATTAATTAGAATAACTCGTTAGATTCGCCATTATCCTCAAAAATCTGTGTTCCTACTTCATTTTTTGCTCTTTCTGTCGGTTGAGTACCTTCAATAAAATATTCTTTCATTGAAGGACCATCACCCGCTAGTTTCCCTGTTTTTCTATCAATTTGAACAGCCACAACACCTTGTGGCATTGGCATCATATTAACAGGTACACCATCTAGAGCCACTTTCATAAAGTCGTTCCAAATAGGTTGGGCTGTTTTAGCCCCCGCTTCGCCACCACTAGCGGCAGTTCGACCTAAACTACGACTACTGTCATCAAAACCAATCCAAGCTGTGGCAACAATATTGGCACCATATCCAGAAAACCATGCATCTTTAGAACTGTTGGTGGTTCCTGTCTTACCACCAATGTCTTGACGTTTAAGATCACGAACTGCACGCCAACCTGTACCAGACCATCCCGGTTCACCCACTAGGTTTGTTCTTAATGCATCATGCATTAAGAAAGCGAGTGGTGTGCTGATAACGTGTGGCGCATAAGGGCTTTCTTTTACAGTCTCAGCTAACGGTGCTTGTTCTAATTCAATTTCAGGCGTAGCAACTACTGGCTGAGATTTATTAGATTGAGCAACGTTTTCCATATAGTCATCAGATAGAGCGATAGAACGCATGGTATCACCATAAATAACCGGTATATCTGTACAGTCTGGGCATGCTACTTTTGGCTCTGCAGTAAACAGCACTTCACCTTCTGCATTTTCAATACGTTGGATATAGTAAGGTTCAATTAAATATCCACCATTCGCCATCACAGCAAAACCGCGTACCATTTGCATTGGTGTAAATGATGGTGATCCTAATGCTAAAGATTCTGTTCTATCGATATTTTGATTAGGGAAACCAAAACGTAATAGATAATCAGCAGCATAATCCACCCCCATTGCGCGCATTGCACGTACCATCACCACATTTTTAGACTGACCTAAACCTTGACGTAAACGAATAGGACCGGCATAAGTTGGCGGTGAGTTTTTAGGACGCCAATCGGTACCTGCGCCCGCATCCCAACGGCTAATCGGTAAATCATTAAGCAGCGTCGATAACGTCAATCCTTTATCTAATGCTGCCGCATATAAGAAAGGTTTAATGTTCGAACCAACTTGGCGTAAAGATTGAGAAACTCGGTTAAATTTACTGATCTCAAAATCAAAACCACCAACAAGCGCAATAATCGCACCATTAATAGGATCTAATGCAACAAATGCCGCATTTACTCCTGGAAGCTGTGCTAATACCCAATTATTTTCGTTATTTTGACGTACCCATATTTGCTCGCCCACATGTACAACGGCATCAACTTTTGTTGGTGTTGGGCCTTGCGAGGTGTCAGAAATAAATTTACGTGCCCAACGCACCGCTTTTAAATCTAGCGTAATATTCTCGCCCGTTTTTAAGATAACTTTGGCTTCTTTCGCATCAGCAGATAACACAACAGCAGGAATTAAAGGACCATAAGTTTGGATCCCTTTTAATTTTTTGTTGATAGCTTCGTTATCCCATGGCGTTTGCCCTTCACGCCATAGAACTTCTTGAGCACCACGGTAACCATGGCGCATATCATAGTCTATCACATTGTCACGCAAGGCTTTTTCTGCTGCTAATTGATCTTTACGAATAATGGTAGTGTAAATTTTATAGCCATCGGTATAAGCATTTTCACCATAGCGCTCATACATTTCCATTCTCACCATTTCTGTTAGATAAGGTGCAGAGAAATCAATTTGCGGTGCATGGTATTTAGCAACAATAGGCTCAGCTCTTGCACTTTCATATTGTGCACGAGTGATATAGTTCTCTTCATACATGCGCTGTAAAACGATATTACGACGTTTTAAAGCACGATCATAAGAATACAGTGGGTTAAGCGTAGATGGTGCTTTCGGTAAACCAGCAATCACTGCCATTTCATTTAAGCTAAGCTCATGAACACTTTTACCAAAATACACATAAGCCGCAGCACCCACACCATAAGCTCGATTACCTAGATAAATTTTATTTAAATACAGTGCTAAAATTTCATCTTTAGTGAGCTCTTTCTCAATGCGAATCGCCAAAAAGGCTTCTTTTATTTTCCGCATTAATTTCTTTTCAGGTGTTAAAAAGAAATTTCGAGCTAATTGTTGCGTAATGGTACTCGCGCCTTGAGAGGCTTGTCCTGATGTTAATGCCACTACAACAGCACGCGAGATCCCAATAGGGTCAATACCGTGGTGTTCACGAAAACGTGTATCTTCTGTTGCGATAAAGGCATTAATCAGTTGAGGAGGCATCTCCTCCAATGTTAGCGGTAAGCGACGTTTTTCGCCGTATTGCGCGATCAACTCTCCGTCTGCACTAAATACCTGCATAGGGGTTTGTAAACGAACATCTTTTAATGTCGCGACATCGGGTAACTGAGGCTCAACATACTTATACATACCATATATCGAGGCTGCTCCCAAAATTATGCAAGCAAAAACGAAGATGAAAAAATATTTTAAGAACTTCACCTTAAATTTCCCATGTAGTGTGAATTGGGCGGTTTATCAACAAACAGTGTGTAGTATAAAGGTAACGCCTCTTTGAAAATAGGCAATTACTCATCAATAGATATGGATATCTCTTATGGAAACACACAATTATCAGATTGGTATTGAAATTAACACTCATCATATCAATGCAATTTTGATATTTCAGCAGAATAAACAATGGAAAATCAGTACATTTTGGCAATTCCCTTTACCTCTTAATGACGATTTTAATGATATAAAATTAAGAAAAATCCTAATGAATTGGCGTAAAAATTTACCCTTTATTAATAATGTTACGCTTTCTCTACCAGATAGTTATGAAAGCTATCAAATTATCCCACTGCCTCATGCAATTTCCCTTACATCAGCAGCATGTTATCGATTAGCACAACTACGAGCCACATCTTACACACAAAATACGAAAATCCCTGTTAATTTTGATTATCGACAGAATAAGGATAAACTCGCCATTCATCTGTGCCATAAAACGATTTTAGATAAGTATATTGACTTATTCTCTCAAATAAATTTAACAATAACGGCGATTGATACCCCTGCATGTGCACTGCGTTATTTAGCAACTTACCTTGACCTATCACCCCAAGATCAACTTTTACACTGTAAAAACAAAACACTACTCTGGGTATCATCTGATGAAAATATGCCTCATTACGGTACTCTCGCCTATGAAAACCAACAAGAGCAACAAACTTGTATTTACCAGTTAGTAGAAAAATATCATTGGTCACTAAAACAGTGTTACTTAGCAGGCGATAACGAAGAATATTTTAGCCAGTTGATGCCTATTTGGCCCAATCGTTCCCACAGCTTATTTGAAACAACGTCAGATAAAGATCTCATTCCACTTGTTGCATTGGGTTTAGCATTACGCCCTGAAGAGGTGTTATGTATCAAATAAATTATCTCCCTTGGCGCCACAATTTATTTAAACAAAAAGTATTGTTATGGCTTTATCAAACGCTATCATTGGTCACGATCACTTTCGTTGTATGTAGCTATTACACCTACCATTTGGCACAAAAACGAACACTCATAACAGCGCAACAGCACCAGACTCAACAACAAGAAGATTTATTACTAAAACAACTCGATATATATCAAAAACAGAAAAAACAGACACTTTTACGCTATCAACACTATTCACTCTATTATCAAAACTGGTTACGCTATTTACATTACATTCGCTTCTTTCGAGCTATCGAAACGCATCTTCCCGCAACCGGTTGGATTAGCCACTATGATGAGGCAGATAATCAACGTTCACTGCATCTCACTCTTCCCAATACACAATCACTCTCTTTTATTACCAACCTTAAAAGCCACCCTGTTTTAGCCTCTTTAGCGTTGAATTATTTACAACAAAGCAAAACTGATCCGTCTTACACAGAAGTACATTTAAACGGAAAATTAGAAAAACAAGAGCAATGGAGTGAAGAAGATGGGGAACATCAATGAAAATAAATGCACAATGGTTGTTACTTATTGCGTTTTTACCTAAGTGGAAACTCACTTTACTAAGCTTAATTATACCTTTTATTACCCTGCTAGTTTATTACCTCTTTATCTACACGGACTATCAGCAAGAAATAACCCAACAACACGTAGAAATGGCTCAAAGACGAAAGCGAATAGATCATCATCAAAACACGTTAAACACAATGCCATCAATTAATTCACTAATCACACAACAAATAGATTATGACATTCCATTCAATAACTCACCGGTTAGTGAGCAATTACAACACTTACTGATGACTTATCATTTTATACCAGAAATTTGGGAAAGCACGCCCAACTCGTTATATAAACTCACATTTACTTTGTCTTATTCTCAGTTTTTAACACTGTTGGAATGCCTCAATCAAACAAGTTTAGCACTTATTTCTCTGAATATTTTTCCAATAGAAAACTATCTAATTTCAGTACAAATGAGCCTTATAGAACTAAGTTATCCTCACACAATACAGGATGATATATCATGAAAATAGGTATTTTAATCGCCATATTATCTATGACAACCACCATTTGGGCTCACACCCGAGATCCCTTTTTTCCTCAGAACATCAATAATGAAAAGATATCATCTACCTTTATTGAAGAACGAACATCAGCGACAGAGCAATCTGAAGAATTGCATCACCAACTTTATCCTTTAAATTATGCTGATGCTGAGAGACTAGGTGAGCAACTCACTAATCACACTATTCCATTACTGAGTCAGCAAGGGCGGGTTATTATTGATAGAGAAGCAAATAGTCTTTCAATTATTGATAATAGTAAAACACTGTCTGAAATAGAAGATTGGCTAAAACTACGAGACACCCCACAACAACAAGTTCACATCACAGCGCATATTGTCAGTAGCAGTCAGGATGCTTTAAATGAATTAGGCACTCAATGGGGGTTACAAGCATTAAAAACACAAACCGAAGCAACATCTACAACAGTATCTAATACGATTTCAGCAACCTCCTCACTTAATTCGGCGCTATCAACACCTTCACTCTCTGCATTATCACTCCATCAAAACACCAAAAATCCCCTTCACTATATTGCATTCAACATTGCCAGAATCAATGGACGCCTATTAGAGCTTGAATTAAGTGCGTTAGAACAAGAGAAACAATTATCTATTATTGCAAGTCCACGGCTAACAACCGCTCATGAAAAAACAGCATCCATAAAACAAGGAACGGAGATCCCCTATGTCAGTCGAGATAATGAAATTACACAAGTTCAATTTAAAGAGGCTGTCTTGGGTATGGAAGTCACACCCATTATTCAAAGAAATAAAAAGATAAGGTTAATACTTAAAATTAGTCAAAACACACCGGGCATTGCACTTGTTCAAAGTGGAAGTGAACATCTGTCTATTGATAAACAAGAGATCAGCACAGAAGTGGCGATTCGTGATGGAGAAACCATTATGTTAGGAGGTATATTTCAGCAGAAACAGCAAGAACACACGGCAAAGATACCCTTCTTATCCTCGATTCCTTTACTTGGCGTACTTTTCAGTCATAAAAGAGATCAACACAGTCGTCATGAATTGGTTATTTTTATTACACCCAAATTAATCTAATTTTTTATGTGAAAAGTAATTTCATTATAAAATACAATTAATTACATGTTTTTTACTAAGATTAAATTGAGAGTTATTCATTGTTTTTTCTTATAATCTGTATTTATAGATTTGACGATGAGGACGATTTAGCTTACAAGGGTTAGCTAATTTGAGTGAGCCTGAAACATCACAATAAAAATACGGATACATTTTATGCACTTCCTCTATTCTTGGAGGTAGGGCTTTTTATATGTAATATTGATCGCTTGATGACGAAAAAGACAATATTATCAGATGCGGTTTTCCGACTAAATTGTGTTAGAATCTCCGCATTGCCAACAAAGATAATTACTTTTTAGTAGTTTTTGTTATGTACTGTGGGCAAAGGGATTTTTATCCTATGTTGTCACTTATGACAGCATGTGGTTATTTTATAGCGATCTACTGAAAGAACTCAGTCTTATTATGAGAGTAGATAACAAATGTTATCAGGCGTGAATTAGATAAACACTCATAAATTTCAGTTTAGGTCCCGTCGCTGAATGAATTTGGCGGGGCGGGTTATCATTAACGAATATCTTAGTAATACCAAAAACATGGCAGAGAAACGTAATATCTTTCTGGTTGGGCCTATGGGTGCCGGCAAAAGCACTATTGGTCGTCAGTTAGCTCAACAACTTAGTATGGAGTTTTATGATTCCGATCAGGAAATTGAGCGGCGTACAGGTGCGGATGTAGGTTGGGTATTTGATGTTGAAGGCGAAGAAGGCTTCCGTCAACGAGAAGAGAAAATAATCAACGAACTTACTGAAAAACAAGGCATTGTACTTGCAACAGGTGGTGGTTCGGTGAAATCGCGAGAAACCCGTAACAGACTATCTGCACGTGGTGTGGTTGTTTATTTAGAAACCAACATTGAAAAACAACTCGCTCGTACCCAACGTGATAAAAAACGTCCTTTATTGCAAGGTGTTGAACCTGTGCGTGATGTCTTAGAGACATTAGCTGAAGAACGTAATCCTCTTTATGAAGAGATTGCTGACATCACTATTCATACTGATGATCAGAGTGCAAAAATTGTAGCCAATCAAATAATTGAATTATTAGAACAAAACTAATACATTCAGCTATTTATAAGGTTAAGTAAAGACAATAAGAAGAAGGCCACTGTTATGGAAAAAATCACTGTCACATTAGGTGAAAGAAGCTATCCCATTACCATCGCTTCTGGCCTTTTTCATCAAGAAGATACCTTTTTACCATTAAAGTCAGGGCAGCAAGTGATGATCGTCACAAACGTGACGCTTGCTCCACTCTATTTAGAAAAGGTAACAGACACCTTAAAAAAACAAGGTGTTTTGGTTGATAGCGTAATTTTGCCTGATGGCGAACAATATAAATCGCTTGAGATCATGAATGATGTCTTTACTGCATTATTAGAAAAAAATCACAATCGAGATACAACACTTATCGCATTAGGCGGTGGTGTTATTGGTGATCTAACTGGTTTTGCTGCAGCAAGCTATCAACGTGGTGTTCGCTTTATCCAAGTACCAACAACACTATTGTCACAAGTCGATTCTTCTGTAGGTGGAAAAACCGCGGTTAATCATCCTCTTGGCAAAAATATGATTGGTGCGTTTTATCAGCCCGCTTCTGTGGTTATCGATCTCGATTGTCTTGCCACATTACCGCCCCGTGAACTTTCATCGGGTTTAGCTGAAGTTATTAAATATGGCATCATTTTAGATAAAGACTTTTTTATCTGGCTTGAAAATAATATTGATAAACTCTTAGCTCTTGATCCTAAAGCCATGGCATTTTGTATCCGTCGTTGCTGTGAGCTAAAAGCTGACGTTGTTGCCGCTGATGAAAAAGAAACAAGTGGTTTGCGCGCACTACTCAACCTTGGCCATACCTATGGACACGCCATTGAAGCGCATATGGGATATGGTGTTTGGTTGCATGGTGAAGCCGTTGCCGCAGGCATGGTAATGGCGGCAAGAACATCTCAAGCACTTGGTCAATTCACTGGAGAAGAGACTCAACGTGTTATTCAATTGCTTGAGAAAGCCAACCTCCCCGTCAATGGCCCTATTGAAATGACACCTGATGACTATTTACCTCATATGATGAGAGATAAAAAAGTATCTGGTGGCAAATTACACCTTGTTTTACCAAAAGGTATCGGTCAATCCGAATTACGTGCCGATATTACTCGCGAACAAGTCCACAAAGCGATAACATCTTGCATTAATGCAAATTAAGCACCCCATTACCTGACCAGAAATAAACCAGAATATTCATTTAAGGAAAATTCTGGTTAATATTGTCAAATGCAACGTTTCAGAAAAAGCGTTTCATCCTTATACTATGAGGTAATGGCTAAGCTGAATAGAATATTTTTCGCTTTTTGACGCTCTGACGGAGGGCATAATGGACGAGTTCAAACCTGATAATGAAACCAAGGGTAATAATTCACTCAAACCTGATACATCGGATAGGCCTGAACGTCGAACCAATCGACCTCGTAGCAATCCATTAAAAAATGCTCGATTCTCTGTATCCCGTCAACAGATGATGATTGGTGTCGGTGTTTTAGTCCTGATTCTGCTAATTATCGCAATAAGCTCAGCATTAAAATCACCAGAAACAACTGAACCAGCACCTTCAA
Organism: Proteus sp. G2673; assembly: GCF_009915125.1. Taxonomy (NCBI): domain Bacteria; kingdom Pseudomonadati; phylum Pseudomonadota; class Gammaproteobacteria; order Enterobacterales; family Morganellaceae; genus Proteus; species Proteus sp. G2673. Next base: position 17,232 of record NZ_JAABLT010000007.1, on the reverse strand, counting down.
CCAATACAGAAAGAAATATCGATCTATCTCAACAACCGTCATCCGTTACGCCTTCAGAAAATGGTCAGCCATCGACTCCTCAATCTATTTCTGGGCAAGAGATACAGCCAGCAACACCACCTTCACAAAACTTACCACCAATGATTGATTCACAAGGTCAACGTGTTGAGATCCCTGGAGATATCGTTGATTCTTTAAATCAACAACAAGCGGGCATCAATCAAGCGGCTAATCAGCAATTAAACGCACAACAACCAAAACCGGAACAACCTGTTACACAAGCCCCCGTCACCAAACCAGTACAACCCGTACAGAAACCGGCTGAAGTAAAAACACCACCGACAAAACCAGTAACACCACCAGCAACAACGCAACCTAAACCAGCAACAACTAAACCGGTTGTTTCAGGCTCATTATCTGCTGGCAATTTAAATTCTATTCCAGCTGCAAATTATACATTGCAATTAAGTGGCGCAAGTCGCCAAGATACCTTGGAAGCTTTCGCTAAAAAGAACCTAAATGGAAACTACGCTATCTATAAAACTCAGCGTAATGGTAACCCTTGGTATGTACTCATCTATGGTAACTATCGTAATATAAGCGAAGCTAAACAGGCTGTTTCTTCATTACCAGCACCGGTACAAGCGAAACAACCATGGGTTAGACCGATGAAACATGTTCATCAGGATCTAAAAAAATAATTAAGACGAGGTTCACCGCTGATATGCTGTCTGAAACAGAGTACAATCGGCGACTCTGAAACGATTGAGAAATTTGGACGGCATGAAAAAAAAACGCGCATTCCTAAAATGGGCTGGTGGTAAATATCCTTTGGTAGATGACATTAAACGTCATCTGCCTGAGGGTAATTGTTTAATTGAACCTTTTATGGGTGCTGGTTCTGTTTTTCTAAATACAGAATACGATTCATATATTCTTGCCGATATAAATAGTGATCTAATTCATCTCTATAACACGGTAAAGCAATATCCTGAAAAATTTATGAAGGATGCCCGCTTATTATTTACCCCTCAAATGAATATCGCAGAGGAATTTTATCAACTACGACAAGAGTTTAATCGCTCAACTGATCCTTATCAGCGTAGTGTCCTATTTCTCTATCTTAACCGTCATTGCTACAATGGGTTATGTCGTTATAATTCCAAAGGTGAATATAACGTCCCTTTTGGCCGTTACAAAAAACCTTATTTTCCTGAAATAGAGTTAATTTGGTTTTCTGAAAAAGCACAAAAAGCCGAATTTGTTTGCCAAAGCTATTCATCAACGATGACTAATGCAGAAAAAGGTGCTGTCGTTTATTGCGATCCGCCTTATGCGCCATTATCACCGACTGCAAATTTCACGTCATACCATACAAATAGCTTTAGTTTTCAAGAGCAAGAACATCTGGCTCAACTTGCCTCAATGCTGGCTTACGAGAGACAGATACCCGTGTTAATATCAAACCATGAGACTGCGTTGACAAAAACGTGGTATGTGAACGCAAAAGAGCTACACAGTGTGAAAGTCCGAAGAACAATCAGTAGCAACACACTTGGTCGTAGCAAAGTGAACGAATTACTTGCCTTATATAAATAATCGTTAACACTTCCCGACAATGGGAGTGTTGTCTGGAGAATGCGATGAAAGATTTTCTGATTGCCCCTTCTATTTTATCTGCTGATTTTGCTCGCCTGGGTGAAGATACTGAAAAAGTACTCGCTGCAGGCGCTGATGTTGTCCACTTTGATGTTATGGATAACCACTATGTTCCTAATCTGACCTTTGGTGCGCCAATTTGTAAGGCATTGCGCAACTACGGTATTACAGCCCCCATTGATGTTCACCTAATGGTAAAGCCCGTTGATCGCATCATCCCTGATTTTGCAGAAGCAGGCGCAACTTATATTTCATTTCATGCAGAAGCCAGTGACCACGTTGACCGTACCATTCAATTAATCAAAGATTGTGGTTGTAAAGCGGGCTTAGTGCTTAATCCAGCAACCCCATTAAACTATCTCGACTATGTTATGGATAAATTAGATCTTATCCTGCTGATGTCTGTTAACCCTGGTTTTGGTGGCCAATCATTTATTCCTAACACTCTCGATAAATTACGCCAAGTTCGTAAGATGATTGATGATGGTGGTTATGACATTCGTTTAGAAATTGATGGCGGTGTCAAAGTCGATAATATTGCTGAAATTGCCCAAGCGGGTGCAGATATGTTTGTTGCTGGTTCGGCTATTTTCAATCAGCCCGACTATAAACATGTTATCGACAATATGCGCCGTGAATTAAAAAAGGTATCGTAATGACAGATAAAAAACTCAAAGGTATCCGTGCTATCGCCTTTGATCTCGATGGCACACTCACCGACAGCGCTGTAGGGCTTACAGAAGCAACGGATTACGCATTAAAAGCAAAAGGCTTTCCTCCTGCTGGAAAACATAACGTCACTATTTGGGTGGGTAATGGCGTTGATATGCTACTTACGCGTGCTTTGCATAATGCTGGCGTTGAGGATGTCACTGAAACCTTATTAAAAGAAATGCGTGATCTTTTTGATGAACATTATGCAACTTCCGTCAAAACAGGCAGTGATTTATTCCCACACGTTAAAGAAACCCTTGAAGTATTAGCTTCACATAATATTCCATTAGGTATCGTCACCAATAAACCGTCACCATTTATCGCTCCACTATTACAACAACTGGAAATTGATAAGTATTTCTCCTTGGTGCTAGGAGGAGACGATGTTAAAGAAAAAAAACCGCATCCAGCACCATTATATTTAACAATGGGTACATTTGGTGTTAAAAAGGAAGAACTCCTTTTTGTTGGGGATTCTCGCAACGATATTATTGCAGCACAAGAGGCACAATGCCCTTGCGTAGGTTTAACCTATGGCTATAACTACGGCGTATCTATTGCAGACAGCAAACCTGATTTTACTCTCGATAATTTTGCTGATTTGCTCTCTATCCTCGATATCACGCCAATGACAACTGTGGAACAGAATTAAAATGACGACTTCAGTAGAAAAAACGGCACAAAAGCCAATTGTATTCAGTGGTGCACAACCTTCTGGTGAATTAACTATCGGAAATTATATGGGTGCGCTACGTCAATGGGTACAAATGCAAGATGACTATGATTGTATTTACTGTATCGTTGACCAACACGCTATTACAGTACGCCAAGATCCTAAAGAGCTAAGAAAAAGAACCTTAGATACACTCGCTCTGTACCTTGCTTGCGGTATTGATCCAGAAAAAAGCACTATTTTTGTTCAGTCACATGTTCCACAACATGCACAATTAAGCTGGGCACTTAACTGCTATACCTATTTTGGTGAATTGAGCCGAATGACTCAATTTAAAGATAAGTCAGCGCGTCATGCTGAAAATATCAATGCAGGGTTGTTCGATTATCCTGTATTAATGGCAGCCGATATTCTGATTTATCAAACAAACCAAGTCCCTGTTGGTATCGATCAAAAACAACATCTTGAATTAAGCCGTGATATTGCTCAGCGCTTTAACGCTATTTATGGCGATATCTTCACTGTACCCGATCCTTTTATTCCAAAAGGTGGTGCGCGTGTGATGGCATTACAAGATCCAACTAAAAAAATGTCTAAGTCTGATGATAACCGTAATAACGTTATCGCATTGCTTGAAGATCCTAAATCAGCAGCTAAAAAGATCAAACGTGCAATGACAGACTCAGAAGAGCCACCTCGTGTTATTTACGATCTTGAAAATAAAGCGGGTGTATCTAACTTATTAGATATTTTAGCGGGTGTAACAGGTAAAACTATTCCTGAATTAGAAGCTGAATTTGAAGACAAAATGTACGGTCATCTAAAAGGTGCTGTCGCAGATGCGGTCTCTGAAATGCTAACCGACATTCAAGAACGATTTAACACATTCCGTAATGATGAAGCATTACTTAATAAAATAATGAAAGAAGGTGCAGATAAAGCTAAAGCTCGCGCTCAAGCAACCTTAGACAAGGTTTATGACGCAATCGGGTTTATTGCTCATCCGTAATTTCCTTTTAATACATAAAAAACACCTCTCTTATTTTGAACTGACCCCAGTTCATTTTTAGAGAGGTGTTTCTTTTTATTCCTTAAACAAGCGTCGATTAAAACTTTCAATAGTTTGATTTTGCAATCTTAACTGCATAGTCTTGCTCCAACTCGCAGATAATCCTGCGGCACTTAATAACCGACGATAAAGTTCTTCATCAAAAGGCATATGAAAAGCAATTGAAATCGCCTCTTTCACAGAAACATCACTGTTTCTTGAAACCAAAATAAGAGGATGATGGCTACCGGTTTCTCCTGTACTCACAACTCGGTATAACCAACCACAATAACCACTATCTTGCATAATTTGCGAAAAATTACTGACGTCTGTCACCGTGTTAAGTTTATAGCAAGGAGAGCGAGGCTGAGTAACTTGAATTAATGTGGTTCCCCATTGATAAATATCACCAATAAAAACATTTTCTTCTGTCATGCCTGTTGTTGAGATATTTTCACCAAATGCAGGAGCATGAAAAAAATCCGTCAATTGTGGGAATTGCTCAGCCCAATAAAGATAGTGTTCTTTAGGATAGTGACAAAGTGCGCGATCAGGGCCACCGTGAAAACTCTTTTCAGCTTGCTCATCTCCTTCTAATCCCAACGAAGTGAGTTTGATATGACCGTCCACCAGCCTTTTGGTGATCGCACTGGTAAATCCATTAGACGTTGTTGTGATGCTGCCGATAAAAACACTAGGAAAATAACGCATGGCTCACTACCTAAACAGAAAACAATGCCCCATAGTAAAGAGAGTGTTCAAAAGAAACAATGCCGACATATGTCGGCATTGAAAATATAAAAAGAAAGGAAGCTATTTACTCAATTATGCTTTACTTTGAAAACGTTTTTGCGCTTCATCCCAGTTAACAACGGACCAAAACGCTTTAATATAATCAGGGCGACGATTTTGATATTTCAAGTAGTAAGCATGCTCCCACACATCTAACCCTATAATTGGGTAACCAGATGCGCCAGCTAACTCTTCACCCATTAATGGGCTATCTTGGTTTGCTGTAGAAACTACCGCAAGTTTGCCATCGTCTTTTAATACCAGCCAAGCCCAACCAGAACCGAAACGGCTAGCTGCTGCTTTTTCAAATAACTCTTTAAAAGCCTCAACGCTACCAAAATCGCGCTCAATCGCCTCTTTTAGTGAACCTTGTAATTGAGTACCTAGCTTCAGCCCTTTCCAGAATAATGAATGGTTAGAGTGACCACCTGCGTTATTACGTAAGAATGTACGTTGATCAGCAGGTACTTTATGAAGGTTTTTAACTAATTCATCAATTTCTAAACCAGCAAGCTCAGGTAATTTTTCTAATGCTGTATTGGTATTATTCACATAAGTTTGATGATGCTTAGTGTGGTGAATTTCCATTGTACGCTCATCAAAATGAGGTTCTAACGCATCATAAGCATAAGGCAGTGCAGGTAATGTATAGCTCATATTAATCTCCAGTGCTGTTTTATCTTGGATCACACCATGTGATTTATCTTTTCATTTCATTATAGTGAAAAAAACGTTAATGAAAATCATTATCATATCCATGTTGTTATTGTGGTTTTTTTATCCAGCACGGTTAAATTAATTTTCATAGTATATTATTTTAATTATAAAGCCTTCTATTAAACAATAATCCTATTAAACGAGAAAATAGTAGATTAATCATTCATCACTAGCTTTCGCACTATTTGAACATTCCATAAAAAGCATTTCCATTAATTCGTGATCTTCTGCGCAAAAAAGAAACAATCTTTATTTCCCCTCTTTTGTTAACGACTTTTTGACATAGTATTAACAATAGTGAGGAGAACTATTATGACAAAAATAAACCAACATCATATTCCTGCAAGCATTGCAGAACACGCCCTGATCAATAAAGAGCAATACCAAAAAGACTATGAATTATCTATCAAAAACCCTGAGGCCTTTTGGGCAGATAAGGGGAAAATCGTTGACTGGATAAAGCCATATACTGTGGTAAAAAATACATCCTTTGACCCAGGCCATGTACGCATTCGCTGGTTTGAAGATGGACAGCTAAACATCAGCCAAAACTGCCTTGATCGCCATCTTAAAATACGAGGTGATCAAGTCGCCATTATTTGGGAAGGTGATTCACCTAATGAGTCAAAAAAAATTACTTACCGACAACTTCACCACGATGTTTGCCAATTCGCTAACGTATTAAAAAACTTAGGTATTAAAAAAGGCGATGTTGTGGCGATTTATATGCCTATGGTGCCAGAAGCCGCAGTCGCTATGCTTGCTTGTACTCGTATTGGTGCTATCCATTCTGTTATTTTTGGTGGTTTCTCCCCTGAAGCGGTTGCTGGCCGGATCATAGACTCAAAAGCTAAATTAGTCATTACAGCTGATGAGGGATTACGAGCGGGTCGCGCTATTCCTTTAAAGAAAAATGTTGATGATGCATTAAACCACGCCGATATTCCGCCGATTAATCACGTAGTGGTATTTCGCCGCACAGGACATACCGAACAATGGATTGATGGACGTGATGTTTGGTGGGATGAAATCATCCAAGATGTCAGTGCAGAATGTGAAGTCGAAGTTATGGATGCAGAAGATCCTCTCTTTATTCTGTATACCTCAGGTTCAACAGGCAAACCTAAAGGTGTACTGCACACTACAGGGGGCTATCTCGTTTATGCTTCAATGACCTTTAAATACACCTTTGATTATCATGAAGGCGATATTTATTGGTGTACCGCTGATGTGGGTTGGGTAACAGGCCATAGCTACTTACTGTATGGCCCACTTTCAAATGGTGCGACTACGGTTATGTTTGAAGGTGTTCCTAATTACCCATCAGTTAACCGTATGGCTCAAATCGTTGATAAGCACCAAATCAACATTCTGTACACAGCCCCTACCGCAATTCGTGCGCTAATGGCTGAAGGCGATAAAGCGATTGAAGATACTCAACGCACCTCTCTACGGATCCTTGGCTCTGTAGGTGAACCTATTAATCCGGAAGCCTGGGAATGGTTCTATCAGAAAATGGGACGTAGCCAATGCCCGATTGTTGATACATGGTGGCAAACAGAAACGGGTGGTTTCATGATAACCCCACTACCGGGTGCTATGGATTTAAAACCGGGTTCAGCAACACGCCCATTCTTCGGCGTTCAACCTGCCATTGTCGATAATATGGGAGAAGTACAGCAAGGGGCTTGTGAAGGCAACTTAGTGATTACTGATTCTTGGCCGGGTCAAGCAAGAACACTTTTTGGTGATCACGATCGTTTTGAACAAACTTACTTCTCAACCTTTAAAGGTATGTATTTCTCTGGTGATGGAGCGCGCCGAGATGAAGATGGTGACTATTGGATAACAGGACGTGTTGATGATGTCTTGAATATTTCAGGTCACCGTTTAGGAACAGCAGAGATTGAATCTGCTCTTGTTGCACATCCTAAAATTGCAGAAGCCGCAGTAGTGGGTATTCCTCACAATATTAAAGGACAAGCCATTTATGCTTATGTCACTTTAAATCACGGTGAAGAACCAACCCCTGAACTTTATACTGAAGTTCGCAACTGGGTACGTAAAGAAATTGGACCAATAGCGACACCAGATATCCTACATTGGACAGATTCCTTACCTAAAACACGATCAGGGAAAATTATGCGCCGAATCTTGCGCAAAATTGCCTCTGGTGACACAACTAACCTCGGAGATACCTCAACACTCGCTGATCCGGGTGTTGTAGAGAAACTGTTAGAAGAAAAACAGTCTCTATCACTCACCGCTTAATACACAACAAAATAGCTGTCATTTAAAAAACGTAATACGACAAAGCAAAGACATGAAAATGTCTTTGCTGGGCGCTCTTACCTAAAAATCATGAAATGCAGGGGATTGAAGCCTCTAAATCAAGTGATAAACCAAACAATTATATAGAGGAGAACTCTGATGAATGCCAATATTTATCAAGAGATAGAAAACAACCCTCGCTTTAAAGAACTGGTTAATAAACGTAGTCGTTTTTCATGGACACTTTCAATTATTACGCTCGTTATGTATGTCTCGTTTATCTTACTTATTGCATTCTATCCACAGTGGTTAGGTACACCACTATATGAAGGAAGCTACATTACACGAGGTATTCCTATTGGTATTGGCTTAATTATTGCCTCATTTCTATTAACAGGTATTTACGTAATCAAAGCTAATACTGAATTTGACAAACTTACCGCTGAAGTTATTGAAGAGGTAGAAAAATGAGAAATTTACTCTATGCAATAAGCTTATTTTTCCTTTCTTCAACAGTGGCTTATGCTGCTGCAATAACAGAAGGAGGTGAAAAACAACCGATGAATATTCAGGCTATTATTATGTTTCTGATATTTGTCGGATTAACGCTTTATATTACTTATTGGGCCTCTAAACGTACTCGTTCACGTTCAGATTACTATACAGCTGGAGGAAAAATTACTGGCTTTCAAAATGGGATGGCAATTGCCGGTGATTTTATGTCTGCCGCATCCTTTTTAGGGATCTCCGCTCTGGTTTATACCTCGGGTTATGATGGACTTATCTATTCAATTGGATTTCTAATTGGTTGGCCTATCATTCTTTTTATCATTGCTGAACGCTTACGTAATTTAGGACGTTATACCTTTGCGGATGTTGTCTCGTATCGCTTAAGCCCTAAACCTGTAAGAACTCTCTCTGCTATTGGATCACTGGTTGTCGTTGCCCTTTATCTAATTGCACAAATGGTGGGTGCCGGAAAATTAATCGAACTCCTTTTCGGTTTAAACTACCATATTGCCGTTGTGCTTGTTGGTATTCTAATGGTGCTATATGTTTTATTTGGAGGCATGTTAGCCACCACTTGGGTTCAAATCATTAAAGCTATTTTATTACTTGCAGGTGCAAGTTTTATGGCTGTTATGGTGATGAAAGCTGCCGATTTCAATTTCAATACCTTATTTAAAGAAGCCGTTAGTGTTCACTCAAAAGGGTTCTCTATCATGAGCCCTGGTGGATTGGTTTCCGATCCTATATCGGCTCTCTCTTTAGGTCTTGCTTTAATGTTTGGTACAGCGGGACTTCCTCATATCATCATGCGCTTCTTTACTGTTAGCGATGCAAAAGAAGCCCGTAAGAGTGTTTTCTATGCAACAGGTTTTATTGGTTATTTCTATATTCTTACTTTTATCATTGGTTTCGGCGCTATCTTACTCGTTAGCCCTAATCCTATGTTCAAAGATGCCACTGGCGCTTTAATTGGCGGAACCAATATGGCGGCCGTTCACTTAGCGGATGCAGTCGGCGGTAATTTCTTCTTAGGCTTTATTTCAGCTGTTGCCTTCGCCACTATTTTAGCCGTTGTTGCGGGACTAACTTTAGCGGGGGCTTCTGCGGTATCGCATGACCTCTACGCTAATGTAATTAAAAATGGCCATGCAGATGAAAGACAAGAGCTAAAAGTATCTAAAATTACTGTAGTTATCTTAGGTATCGTCGCTATCGGTTTAGGTATTTTATTTGAAAAGCAAAATATTGCCTTTATGGTGGGGTTAGCATTCTCAATTGCGGCAAGCTGTAACTTCCCAATCATATTGTTATCTATGTATTGGAAAGGACTTACAACACGAGGAGCCGTAGCGGGAGGATGGTCTGGTTTACTCGTTGCTGTCACGTTGATGATCTTAGGGCCAACAATTTGGGTTAGTATTTTAGGTCATGAAAAACCAATCTACCCTTATGAATATCCGGCATTATTTTCAATAATTATTGCTTTTATTATCTCATGGCTTTTCTCTATTACAGATAAATCATCTTTAGGTGAGCAAGAAAAAGCAAAATTCCAAGCACAGTTTATCCGTTCTCAAATTGGCTTGGGTATTGAGCAAGGTAAACAGCACTAACAGCTAGAAATAATGTAATCTTTCTTAATAAAAAGAGCCGCAAAGTGAATTCCAACTTTGGGGCTCTTCAATTCCAATCATTTTTATCAATTATCATAAAAACCGTGCTCCTATTTCTATCATTTACTTATTTATAATATTTTTAAGCTTTAACTACATATCTATACGATTATTTATATAACTTATTATCAACTACTCTACCGGTATAAAGAGAAAAATAAAATAAATTAAAATCAATTAATTACAAACAAAAAGTAAACATAATTTATTTGCCACATGACTTATTAATAAAGCTAAAGCGCCCAAAATAATGAGAAAGAAGCATAATAATATCAATTTCAGACACACTTCAGACAAACAAGGCTTGTATTGTCAAAAAGTAAATGATTAACTTTTTATTTTATATAAAAAGAGATGGTAGTTTTTAAATAGATTATGTCTTGGCAAACTCATTACGCACTTTTATTTTTCTTATCTATAGCACCTGCAGCATTGGGTGGTTCAACGCTGTATATAGAACAAAAAATCTATATTGTTCTCATTGGTTGGCTACTTATGCTGATGTGTAGTGGCATTTATCGTTACTTTTTGGGAAAAATAATAACCTTTGTTATTAGTGCGCTATGGTCTTTAAACCTTTCTATTTCTCTATTTTTCTATCGTGAGCATGATATTGCCTTTTCATCATCCATTGCTGAAACTTTTATTAATACTAACAGTAGCGAAACTGTCGGTATGCTCTCTTATAATAAGTACTATGTATTATTTTATATATGTGCTTTTGCCGTTTACTATTTTTTTATCCATAAAGCGGCTCAAGTATCTGATCTAAAAACGACAAAAAAAAGTGTAACTGCTTTTGTTATATTAATCGCCATTATTCCATTTTATAAAAGCTTAGCATTAAGAAACGACAACAATAGTAAATTACTTGCAGAATATACTCTTCTGAATACACCTTTTTATAATGCAGCAGCACTTGTCCGAACTCTCCACGAAAATCGCAAAATTAGAAGAATTCCTTCTCAAAAAGTTGAGTTCCAATATAATAAAAATAGTGATAATACAGAAATTTACATCCTAATTATTGGAGAATCCGTTCGCAGAGATCATCTAGGAATTTATGGCTATCAGCACAATACAACACCTAATCTAATGAAAGAAAAGAGTCATCTTATTTTATTCAATCAAGTTTATTCTCCGGCACCAGTAACCATTCTTTCTGTACCAATTTCACTCTCAAATATAGGATTAGAACAGTTACAAGATAAAAATCATTATGCTGATAATATTGTTTCCCTTGCCAATCATGCCGGATTTAAAACATATTGGCTAAGTAACCAAGGTGAAGGTAATCAAAAAACCAGTGTTATTTCTGTCATTGCGAATATGGCCCAAAATAAAAAGTGGAATGAATTTATCGGTTATGATGAAGAGCTACTTCCTTATTTAGATAGCGCTCTGAAAGAACCCTCTGCACAGAAAAAATTAATCATCTTACATACATATGGTAGCCATGAGCCGGCCTGTAATCGATTTCCCAATCGGTATTTAAAGAAATTCACGCAAGAAGATGATGATAATTGCTATGACAGCTCTATCGCTTATACAGATAAATTAATTAATGACATCATTGAAAGAGTCAAAGATAAGCCAGCTTCTATTCTCTATTTTTCCGATCATGCTTTACAGCGTCTCGATAAGAATAGAGAGGTTCGTTATCATCATGGCGTAAATACACCACGTAAAGAAGCTTACGATATCCCGTTGTTTATTTGGTATAGCCCCTCAACAACAAAACCAATCATTAGTAATGAGATGTTAAGCAAACCTTATTCAACAGCAAATAATTATTGGTTATTAAGTAGTTGGCTTGGTATAGAACATCACTCACCAAATAAATGCTATTCACCCTTAGCTGATTGCTATCAGCCGAGATCCCCCATCATGGTCATTGATGGTAATAAAAATCTCTTAAAATATGATTTATTAAGTTCAGAAGAACAAGAGCCACAATAATATATGGCTCCTTACAAAGAATTATTAGCAATCTTCAATCACTATATAAATGGCATTTAAAGAACCATGAACACCAACAACTTTAATTAATTCAATATCAGAGGTACAACTTGGTCCACTGATAATATTAATACAAGAAGGCATTCGGACATCTTTTGTTGCTAGTTGATGAAGTTTTTCCGCTAATTGTGCAACTCTTGGTAAAATGGTACTCCTCTTAATAACAAAGAGTGTTGTTTCTGGGATCAAACTAACACTACGTCCTTTATCTGCTCCAGAAAATAAAACAACGCCCCCTGATTCAGCAAGTCCATATTCGGCAAAGACAATCCCCACTTTAGCATTTTTTACATGTTCAATATTTTCTGCACCAACATGGTGATCCCACACACTAACATCACAATGTTGAGATAATAAATCAATAACACCACTTTCTTTTAAACGAGGATCACCCGTCAATATCACTGATGAACCATATTTATTACATAGTGCAAGTAAGCACTGAGGTAAGGCTTCTTGTGTCGTTGTCTCATAATCGCTGCCTGCTAATTTAGCGGTATTAAGAAAATATTGATATCGTTCCTCTTCCGATAATTCAGTTAATCTTTCTTCCGGATATGTATTTATTGGTGTTGGTAATGAGTCAGGTATTGTTTTTAATGGTCTTCCTAACTGAGAAGCTAAATGAGATAGGAATGTATGTTTATTATTCATCTCTTATTTCTCCTCTTTTTGATGTTTTTTAAACCAACTACGGAAACTTTCACCATCACCTTGTGGCAAGTTTCTTGCTTCAGTCCACGCTTTTAATGCACCTATATTTAAAGGCGTTTTCCCCTCTTTAATAAACCACCTTGCAGCATGAGCTCCCCAATTCATACCAACTTTCCATAATGTAGGATGACGATTTACATAGTTAAATATATCGGTGATCGTACGCTCCGTTGTTGGTGTGATTTTTTCCTTAACCATCACATCTCTATGTTTTTTAATTAAGTTGGATAGTGGGATTTTTACAGGACATACAGAATCACAGGCGGTACATAATGAACACACATAAGGAAGGTTTTTAAAATCTTTATAACCACCTAATAAAGGGGTTAAAACAGCACCAACTGGGCCTGGATAAATAGAGCCGTATCCTTGGCCACCAATATGGCGGTAAGCAGGACAAGTATTCATACAGGCCCCACAACGAATACAACGCAAAATATCTTTAAATTCGGAGCCGATAATTTTTGAACGCCCATTATCAACAATAACAAGATGAAAATCTTCAGGGCCATCAACATTATCTTTTTCCCTAGGCCCTGTAAGCCATGTGTTATAGCCCGTTAAACGTAATCCAACGGCACTGCGTGCTAACATGGTAATAAGAATATCCACCTCTTTAAATGTCGGTGCGATACGCTCCATACCCATCACAGCTATATGTGTTTTAGGTAATGTAGTGCTTAAGCGAGCATTACCTTCATTAGTCACTAAACAAACTGAACCCGTCTCTGCAACTGCAAAGTTACAACCCGTTACACCAATATCGGCAGTAAAAAAATCGTCTCTAATATTTTGACGAACAAAACGAGTCATTTCTTCTGGTGTATCAGAGCCGTTATATCCCAATTTATCATGGAATATTTGACGAATTTGTTCTCTATTTTTATGAATAGCAGGTACAACAACATGCGAAGGCGCATCTTTGGCTTGCTGGAGTATAAATTCTGCTAAATCGGTTTCAATAACTTTAATACCTGCATTCTCTAATGCGGTATTCATACCGATTTCTTCAGTTACCATTGATTTAGCTTTAACAACTTTCTTTGCTTTTTTTTCTTTAGCTACACTGAGAATATATTGCGTTGCTTCTTCTTTTGTTTTAGCAAAGAAAACATGCCCACCATGTTCTTCTACTTTTTCAGATAATTGGTATAAATAAGCATCCAAGTTAACAAGCACATGATCTCGAATTTGCGCTGCTCTATCTCTCCAATCTTCCCAATGTCCAAGATCATCAACCATCTTTTGCCGATTTTTACCAATAGTTTCTTGTGCATTAGCAACGGCTTTTTGCATAACTTCATCATGTACTTGGCGATCGATAAGATCTTTAAAAGGAATAGAACTCGTTCTTAACGACATAATTCCTCCTCATGACTCATCAAGACCTGTGCAATATGTAACACTTTAACAGGGCGTCCTTCTCGCTCTAAACGTCCACCAATATTTAGAAGACAGCTAACATCTGCACCAATTAAATAATCAGGTTTAACATCCATAATATGGTGTACTTTTTCTTTTACCATTTCTCCTGAAATTTCGGCCATTTTGACTGAGAATGTCCCCCCGAAACCACAGCACGTTTCCATATCTTCAAAAGGTAATAATTCAAGACCTTTTACATGCTGTAATAATTTAATAGGTTCTTCTTTAACGCCCATTTTACGAAATAGGCTACAAGATGGGTGATAAACAGCTTTACCTTTAAGACTGGCGCCGACATCAAGAACACCAAGCTGATTTACAATAAAAGAAGTTAAATCAAACATTCTGTTAGCTATTTTTTCAGCTCGCATTGCCCAATCAGGTTCATTAGCTAAATATTTGGAATAACCTTTGATTGCATAAGTACAAGATCCCGCTGGAGAAATAATTGGATAATCATTAACTTCGAAGGTTTCAATAAATTTTTTCATAGCTGGTTTTGCGTTCTCGATATAACCACTATTAATAGCGGGTTGACCACAACAACCTTGTTTTTCAAGAAAATGAACCCGACAACCTAATTTTTCTAGCAGTAATACGCTGTCTCTTGCCATATGGGATTTTAGAGCATCCCCAATACATGTGACATAAAAATTAATATCCATACATTTGCTCCTATTGCTTATCTTTTATACAAAATAGTTTACTGACCGCCATTTATTTATCGTTATATTTGTATGACAATTAATATTGTCACAAAAATGATGTTAAATATATGTTTAATTCTATGTTTTTTTATAATTTGAATCGGTATATAAAACTAATCTAGGTATAGAAATAGGATGGAATAAATTATTTTAAATAAAAACAATTTATTAAAAAGAAATGGAATAGAGGATTAAAAAATAAAAACTCCAAACGCAAAAAAGCCAACCCATTGGGTTGGCTTTCTCGTCTTAATTAATGCCTGGCAGTTCCCTACTCTCACATGGGGAGACCCCACACTACCATCGGCGCTACAACGTTTCACTTCTGAGTTCGGCATGGGATCAGGTGGGTCCGCTGCGCTATGGCCGCCAAGCAGAATTCTTCAAATTCTTTAATTATTCGTCTCTTCCTGAGACTCACCCCTTTGGGGCCAGTGCTCTGCACTGTTCCAGTTTGTTCCAGACAAACTGGTCTGTTTTATTACCCGTTACTCACCCTTCATCAGTTCGTAACCAGCAATATTCAATCTTAAACAAGCCTACTTCATTCATCTTTGTCTCTCAGACAAAACACCTTCGGTGTTGTCAGGTTAAGCCTCACGGTTCATTAGTACTGGTTAGCTCAACGTATCGCTACGCTTACACACCCAGCCTATCAACGTCTTAGTCTTAAACGTTCCTTTAGGTCACTCAAGGTGACAGGGAAGACTCATCTTGAGGCAAGTTTCCCGCTTAGATGCTTTCAGCGGTTATCTCTTCCGCACTTAGCTACCGGGCAATGCCATTGGCATGACAACCCGAACACCAGTGGTGCGTTCACTCCGGTCCTCTCGTACTAGGAGCAACCCCTCTCAATCTTCCAACGCCCACGGCAGATAGGGACCGAACTGTCTCACGACGTTCTAAACCCAGCTCGCGTACCACTTTAAATGGCGAACAGCCATACCCTTGGGACCTACTTCAGCCCCAGGATGTGATGAGCCGACATCGAGGTGCCAAACACCGCCGTCGATATGAACTCTTGGGCGGTATCAGCCTGTTATCCCCGGAGTACCTTTTATCCGTTGAGCGATGGCCCTTCCATTCAGAACCACCGGATCACTAAGACCTACTTTCGTACCTGCTCGAGCCGTCACTCTCACAGTCAAGCTGGCTTATGCCTTTGCACTAACCGCATGATGTCCGACCATGCTTAGCCAACCTTCGTGCTCCTCCGTTACTCTTTAGGAGGAGACCGCCCCAGTCAAACTACCCACCAGACACGGTCCCCGACCCGGATTACGGGCCTAGGTTAGAACATCAAACGTTAAAGGGTGGTATTTCAAGGTTGACTCCATGCAGACTGGCGTCCACACTTCATAGTCTCCCACCTATCCTACACATCAAGGCTCAATGTTCAGTGTCAAGCTATAGTAAAGGTTCACGGGGTCTTTCCGTCTTGCCGCGGGTACACTGCATCTTCACAGCGAGTTCAATTTCACTGAGTCTCGGGTGGAGACAGCCTGGCCATCATTACGCCATTCGTGCAGGTCGGAACTTACCCGACAAGGAATTTCGCTACCTTAGGACCGTTATAGTTACGGCCGCCGTTTACTGGGGCTTCGATCAAGAGCTTCTCCCTAAGGATAACCCCATCAATTAACCTTCCAGCACCGGGCAGGCGTCACACCGTATACGTCCACTTTCGTGTTTGCACAGTGCTGTGTTTTTAATAAACAGTTGCAGCCAGCTGGTATCTTCGACTGGCTTCGGCTCCGTCCGCAAGGGACTTCACTTACCGCCAGCGTGCCTTCTCCCGAAGTTACGGCACCATTTTGCCTAGTTCCTTCACCCGAGTTCTCTCAAGCGCCTGAGTATTCTCTACCTGACCACCTGTGTCGGTTTGGGGTACGATTGTTGGTAACCTGAAGCTTAGAGGCTTTTCCTGGAAGCAGGGCATCAATTGCTTCACCACCTTAGTGGCTCGTCATCACACCTCAGCATTAAGTGACCGGATTTGCCTAATCACTCTGCCTACATGCTTGAACCGGGACGACCGTCGCCCGGACAACCTAGCCTTCTCCGTTCCCCCATCGCAGTTACCACCAGTACGGGAATATTAACCCGTTTCCCATCGACTACGCTTTTCAGCCTCGCCTTAGGGGTCGACTCACCCTGCCCCGATTAACGTTGGACAGGAACCCTTGGTCTTCCGGCGTGCGGGTTTTTCACCCGCATTATCGTTACTTATGTCAGCATTCGCACTTCTGATACCTCCAGCATACCTCACAGTACACCTTCGCAGGCTTACAGAACGCTCCCCTACCCAAC
>NZ_JAABLT010000006.1:0-2843 GCF_009915125.1 Proteus sp. G2673 | reverse complement strand
GAGCGTGACGTTCAAAATTACCTTTTCCAACAACGTTTACAGGACTATACCAACCAGTCTGAGTTTGGTACGGGCGGTAAATATACCCGAGCCATCCAAGCTATCACGGCATTTACGCAAGGTATGATGGGCAATAACATTGTCACCGCGATTGCTAATGGCTCAGCCCCTTATCTTGCCAAAGAAGTAAAAAACCAAGTCCAAGGTAACAGTGTTGAAAGTGATATTCAGCGCGCGCTTGCCCACGGTTTACTCAATGCCGGTCTTGCATTGGCAAAAGGTGAAAATGTGGCAGCACAAGCCACGGGTGCGATGACTGGTGAAACGGTGGGTATTTTATCGCATTCACTTTATGGCAAAGCTCCCGAAGAACTGACTGAGTCTGAAAAGCAGAATATAAGCGCATGGGCAACGTTAGCTTCAGGCATTGCCGGTGGTTTAATTAGCGATAATAGCGCAGGTGTCGCCAATGCCGCCCAAGCCGGGAAAGTGGTGGTTGAGAATAATGTCTTTGGTCCTAAGGATCTGCCAGCAGGAATGGCTGAGTATGGGCAAGCCATGTCATCACTGGCTATTTCGATGGCACGAAATGATAATAGTATAGAGGAAATTAATACAGCTTTAACAAGAGCAGCTAAAGGAATTCATCCAGAAGAGCAAGATCCTGCTTTGGGGATAATGATTGCATGGGGAAATATTACAGGTATACCGCTTGATGTATTTTTAATACAACAGAAGATGACACCTGAAAAAGCGGCTGAAATAGTGGGAAGTACTCCACCAACTACAACAGCGAAAGCCCTTCAATTTATCGCAGCAAAAACCTATTTGGCATTTGTTAAAAATGGGCAGTCAATTCCGAAGTGGGAAGGGGGTGAATATCTATATGATTTTAAGCCATCATCTACGCCTCTAGAATTAGTTCAGGAACAAGGTGGTAATGGTTTAAAAACAGCTTATATACGAATGGATCATATTCTTAAGGGAGAAGTAAAAATATATAAAAATGGTTTTCAAAAAGCAGGTGGAGGCCATTATTTAAGAGATCCAAATGTAAGGGTTGATAAATGGACTGCTATACCCGATATAAATGGTGTTTCAAAAGGGTATATATCAGTAAGAAATGAAGTAACAGGAAAATGGATAAAAAAACAAAGTGAAACAACATTTTTCCCTGAACACTGGTCTAAGCGACAAACCGCTCAGGAAATAGAGAGTGCATTTAAAAATTCAACAAATATACCAAACACAGAAAAATGGACTGGATATTCTGATAGTGGTGTTAAAATAGAAGGTTATTATGGCAAGCCGGATGGTTCAGGTGCAACGGCATGGCCCGTATTTGAAGGTAGGAGTACTAATGCTAAATGATAAAATAAATTTTTGGTGGAATAATAATAGTAAAGATTTTACACCCATAGGTAATAAATTATGGGTATCAACAGATAAAACCACCTTAGGCTATGGCTCTCGAGAATTAGCCGGCTGGTTGTCTGATGATATTCAATACTCACTAAATTCTATTGATATTTGGATAAACAATTTAACTAACTTACCCTCTAGTCGAGCACCCGATGGTTTTTTTGGTATGGGGAATGCCCATTGGGTGATGGTGACGAAAAATATGGTATTTATCGCCAATGAGTATGTGCAAGAACAGAGAGTTTTGTTAACCATTGATCAGTTACTTTATATTCTGGAACAATATAAAGCCTTTTTGGGCGGTAATTATACTGATCCTGATTTTCCACCTAAGCCGATTGATGTGGAATACATAGCTGAAGGGGAAGAGGCTATGAGAATTTATGCGACGCTGAAAGATTCTCACGGTTTGTTTTATTTAGAGGAGTAGTTTTTCTGTAATTGTTCTTGGATCTACTTCTAGTTCCTAAATAATCAACTGCTCAGCTTAGAGGATGAAGATAGGTTAAGGATAAAGGCCAAGTTGGCCCTGTAAATAATTCTGTGTATTTAGCTTACAGTGTCACTGACAACCAGATAGTCAACTGTTCAATTTAGCCATGTTGGGGAACCGTATTTCTACATGGTTCTGTGTTAAATTGTTATTTAATCAGCCTTATTTGTGTGTAATCAAGGGTTTGATATCAGTGTGGGTAAACATACCCAGCTTGATGGTGCAGTAATTAGCAGTACCGCAGAGGCTAAAAATAATCAGCTTGATACGGGTACATTAGGCTTTAGTGATATCCATAACTACGCAGAATATAAAGTTGAGCATCAATCTGGTGGTGTAAGTACCTCAGGGGGTGTTGAAGGCAATATGCTGGCGAATATGGGGCATCTAAATTGCAAGAGTTAATAGATAAAAGAGAAGAAAAATGAGAACAATAAAAAAAATACCACTTTTTATTTTTGCTATTATTTTATATTCCATAATAGGTATGTTAGGCTTATTATTAATAGGGGTTGTTGTTGATTTTTTTCTATTTGTTTTTGATTATTTTTATTTTAATACTCCTATTTCAATGTTATTCGAAGATTATAAGGTAGAAAAATTATTAAAAATGAGTGTAGGCGGTGGAGTTATTTTTGGTGTTAGTATTTTTATTATCCAATTAATGGAAATGAGAGAAAGATAATTTGATAATTTTTTATTAAATATTATTAACACTTTTATTTTAATATCTTAAATATAAATATGATGAGCCATGTTTTTACATGGCAAGTGCTTTATACATACAGGAAATGCTAGGTAATCATGTTGACAGCGCTGAAAACACCACTCAATCTGCGGTATCACAAGGCACATGGACAGTTCGTGATAGCGATAATCAACAGCAAGATATCGCGCAATTAAGCCAAGATACCGATAACGCCCACAG